>CAMAJR010000028.1 GCA_945835885.1 uncultured Alphaproteobacteria bacterium | reverse complement strand
CCATTGGGATTGTTGTAACACATTTTTTTGCCGGCGCACGCTTTTTGCTTTTTTATTCACAGGCAAAAATTTTGCTTGCATTAAGAACAAAAATAGAACAATATACATTTCAGCGGATAAATGTATTCTTTGTTTGAGTTTTTGCAAAAAATGCATCATAAATAAATAAAATAAACATTTTTGAGGGTAAAAATATGGAAAAAGATAAAGCGTTAGATGCCGCTCTGAGCCAAATCGAAAAGGCCTTCGGCAAAGGTTCGATAATGCGTTTGGGGCAAAATACAAATATTGATATTGAGGCAATTTCTACCGGTTCGTTAGGAATTGATATTGCACTCGGTATCGGCGGAATGCCGAAAGGGCGTATTATTGAAATTTACGGACCTGAAAGTTCCGGTAAAACAACCTTGGCCCTAAGTGTGATTGCTCAAGCCCAAAAAACCGGCGGCACTTGTGCTTTTATAGATGCCGAACACGCGCTTGACCCGTCGTATGCCAAAAAAATCGGCGTAGATGTCGAAAATTTGCTGGTGTCGCAACCGGATTCGGGCGAACAGGCACTTGAAATTGCCGATACTTTGGTGCGTTCCGGCGCGATTGATGTGATGGTAGTCGATTCGGTGGCCGCTCTTGTTCCAAAGGCGGAATTAGAAGGCGAAATGGGTGATTCTCATATGGGCTTGCAAGCACGTTTGATGAGTCAGGCGTTGCGCAAATTGACGGCAACCGTGGCGCGTTCAAACACATTGATTATTTTCATCAACCAAATCCGTATGAAAATCGGCGTGATGTTCGGTAATCCGGAAACGACGACCGGCGGTAACGCCCTCAAGTTCTATGCTTCGGTGCGTATTGATATTCGCCGCATCGGTGCGATTAAGGATAAAGATGACGTTATCGGTTCGCAAACCCGTGTCAAGATTGTGAAAAACAAAGTGGCACCGCCGTTCAAGACCGTTGACTTTGATATTATGTATGGCGAGGGTATTTCCAAAACAGGCGAACTTATCGACTTGGGCGTGAAGTCAGGAATTGTCGAAAAATCAGGTGCTTGGTTCTCATATAACGGTGAAAAAATCGGGCAGGGTCGCGAAAATGCTAAGAATTTCTTAAAGCAAAATCCGCAAATTGCCGATGAAATCGAAAAGAAAATTCGTGCCGATGCCGGTCACTTAACGACCGAACTGATTGGTGACGAAAACGAACCTATGGGTGACGAAGACTAATAGTCTTCGTTTTCTGTCAAAATGCGAAAGGAAAAACAATGAAAAAAATTGTTGCTTTGTTGATGGGGGTGCTGTTGCTTTCTTCGTGTCGTTCGGTAAGTTATGATGACTTAAATCCGACGATTCAACCGAATGACAATTTGCTGCCGGTTTTGGAAATTAGGCCGGATTACGCCAGTATTCGAGCGGTATATACAAGCAAGAGAGATGAACGTATTGCCGATGCCGTGAATATTTTTACCAAAGAAGTGCGTGAAAATATAATGCAACAAACCGGCGAGAAAAAGGGCAATATTACGATGCGCATAAGTTATGGCAAAACAAACCATAATAAAATTTATGAAATAACATCTGGTTTTTTATACATACCAACACTGCTGGGTGTTCCTTATTATAATGCTGAACAGATACTTGAAGTTGAGGTGCTGATTCAAAATAAGCATAAAGATGTGATTCGGCGCTACACCGAAAGTGTGTCGAATACCGAATATGCCGCTATGTATTGGGGGTATAAAAAAGAAGATGTTGACCGTAAAGTTGCGGCAATAAATATGAGGAACGCTATGGAAAATATCCGCCATCGCATCAACAATGATGCCCCGCAAATTCGGGTGGAATTGAAATAATCTTCAAAACGGTCGGGTTAACTTCCGGCCGTTTTTGATGCTTGAATTTTGCGCGGCCGTGATTATTTTCTCTTGAAAAAGGAGAAAATAATGGAAGCATATTTGTTTGTAACACTGTTGTTTGTTTATGTGATTACGGCGGTTGCCGGAAATCAAAATACAGTGCGCAAAATTTGGACATTGTCATTTATTTGTGCCGCATTTTTGACGGCCGGCGCATTGTTTGCTTTGCGGGTCAAACATCAGGAAGTGATGATGACGGCCGATAATTTTAACTGGTATTTTTTTCTCTATGTGTTTGGGGCGCTCGCATTTGCGCTCGGGCTGATAAACCTTTGGATGTATCGCCGTGCGCTTTGGCAGATGTTGCGTGCATCTGAAAATGTGCAAAAAGAATAGTTGCGGATTTGTTTTTTTGAGTGTATTCTTGCAACATTGAGAGGGAATATGCTGCGTATCAACAATTTGAAACAACCGCTTGATGTAACTGAAGAAAAACTTAAAAGCGCAACGGCCGCCAAACTTAAGTGCAAACCGGACGATTTGCTCGATTTTCGCATATCAAAAAAGTCGGTTGACGCACGCAACAAACAAAACGTGCATTTTGTGTTTAGCGTCGATTGTAATCTTTCCGCACAAGTGTCGGCGGATAAGGATATTGAAGTTTTGCCTCCGGAAGAAAAGTTAATTTTTAAGATTAAAAATGATGGTGTGCGTCCGGTGGTGGTCGGAAGCGGACCGGCCGGAATGTTTGCCGGTCTGGCGTTGGCGGAAGCCGGTTTGCGTCCGATTATCTTAGAGCGCGGTGCCGATGTCGATACAAGGCAGAAAAAAGTTGATGCTTTTTGGAAAACAGGAAAACTCGATACCGAAACCAATGTGCAGTTTGGGGAGGGCGGTGCCGGCACATTTTCTGACGGCAAACTGATGAGCGGCATTAAAAAAGACAAGTTCACGGCAAAAGTTATGCACGAGCTTTACGCGGCCGGTGCGCCGGCAGAAATTCTTTATTTGGCAAAGCCGCATATCGGTACAGATAACTTGCGGATTGTCGTGCGTAGCATTCGCAAAAAAATAGAATCTCTCGGCGGCGAATATCGCTTCAACAGCCGGCTTGACGGGCTGATTGTCAAGGATTCGCAATTGTCGGCAATTAAGGTGCGGCACGACGGGGAAGATTATGAATTGCCGGCAACGCGGCTGTTTTTAGCCATAGGGCATAGCGCGCGTGACACTTTTGAAATGTTGCACAATGCCGGCGTTTTTATGATGCAAAAACCATTTTCGGTCGGGGCACGGATAGAGCATAAACAGGCATTGATAAACAAGGCACAGTATGGGTCGGCGTCACAAAGTCCGTATCTCGGCGCGGCAGATTACAAATTGGCCGTGCATTTGCCAAAAGGTCGCTCGGTATATACGTTTTGTATGTGTCCGGGCGGTGCTGTGGTGGCGGCGGCATCAGAAGAAGGGCGCGTCGTGACCAACGGTATGAGTGAATTTGCACGCGATAAAGAAAATGCCAATGCCGCACTGTTGGTCGGTGTCGATGAAGCAGATTTTGCAAGCAAGCATCCGTTGGCGGGGATGTATTTTCAGCGCAAATTGGAAGAACGCGCATTTGCTTTAGGCGGTAAAAATTATCACGCACCGGCGCAACTTATCGGCGATTTTATGCAAGCAAAAAAAAGCCAAAAAAGCGGTGATGTTACGCCAAGCTATCAGCCGGCGGTTGCGTGGACGAATTTGAGTGCTCTTTATCCGGCGGATATTGCCGATGCTATGCGCGCCGGCATTATAGAAATGGCAAAAAAATTACGCGGTTTTGATAGTTATGATGCAGTGCTGACGGGCGTGGAAACACGAAGTTCGTCGCCGGTGCGAATTGTCCGTGACGAAACGATGCAGAGCAATATCAAGGGGCTTTATCCGTGCGGCGAAGGGGCAGGGTATGCCGGTGGAATTACCTCGTCTGCGGCAGATGCGCTCAAGGTTGTGTTTGCACTGTGTGAGCAATAAAAAAAACGCCGAAACAATATCGACGTTTTTTTAAAACTTAGCGAAAATCGGTTATTTTACCCCTTCAGGCACCGGTCCGTATTTGTTTTCTTTCATATCGCTCTTGAAGAAAATAAGAACAAACACCACCAAACTCGGTATAAGAAATACCAATCCCGATATTATTATAATAACAGACAAAAATTCCTGATTGCTCTCAATTCCTCTGTATCTATCCATCGCTTGCACATAACCGGAAATTATGACGGCAATCAGCAGCCCCAAAAGCGGAAGAGTCGCCCACCAGCCCGAAAAGTTGACATCGTGCAAGCGGCGAAACAATACGGCATAGCCCGGAATCAAGAAAGCTAACGAAACAAGAGTGCTTAAAATATCGATACCGAATGTATTGCCGCCGGTTACGACGAGAAATCCGCTGATAAAACTTAAAACAAATGGGATGAGAAAGTTAAACAGCACAAAACTCCAATATTCTTTGCGCCGCGCGCGTCCCTTAAAGCAAAAATATTTTTCGGTAATGCACGATACAAAATACTCCCAAAGAGATTTTTCCGTCCCTAAAACAGTGTTTTCTGTGTGGTTGGTCGATTCTTTTTCGATTATAGAGGTTACATTTTCTGCTTCGTTTGTCATAATTAAAACTCCTATTGTGAATGTTTTAACCACTTAAGCATAATGCGGGCAAAATGTCAAATCAAAAAAAGACGCTCTCTGTTTTAGAGAAAGCGTCTTTTTTTAATACAAAGTTGCTCCAATTATTTAACATCTGATGTGCCAAATCTGATTTTGCACATTTGATACAATCGGTTAATTCTGTTCATAATAATAAAGATTTTAGAGCTAACACTTATTTTAATACTATATTTGAAACTGTCTTATTTTAACTGCGCTTTGTAGAGTGAAGCGTAAATACCGTTCGGCTTTTCAAGTAACTCCTTATGTGTGCCGCTTTCGATGATTTTACCATAATTAACCACCACGATTTTATCGGCATGACGCACGGTTGATAAGCGGTGCGCAATTACAATCACCGTTCGGTCTTTCATCAGATTCTCAATGGCTTTTTGCACAACGGCTTCCGACTTATTATCAAGAGCCGATGTTGCTTCATCTAAAATTACAATCGGGGCATTTTTAATAAAGGCACGCGCAATCGCAATTCGCTGTTTCTGACCGCCGGAAAGCAAAGTTCCGCGCTCGCCGATGTCGGTATCTAAACCATTGGGTAATTTTGCGATAAAGTCGTTAATAAACGCCATTTCAACCGCATGATTAAGCTCTTCTTCGGTGGCGTCGCTTTTACCGAGCAAAATATTATCACGAATGGTGCCGGAAAATAAAAAATTATCTTGAAAAACAACGGCAATTTTATCTCTGAGTGATTCAAGCGTGTAATCACGAATATCTTTGCCGTCTATCAAAATTTGTCCGCTTGTGACGTCATAAAACCGCGGCAACAAACTTACAAAAGTTGATTTTCCGCCACCGGAATTTCCGACCAAAGCAACAGTTTCGCTTTTTTGAATTTTCAAATTGATGTTCTGCAACACCGGTTTGTCCGCCACATATTCAAAGCACACATTTTTATATTCAATACCGTTTGAGATTTCCGTCAGTTGCACGGCATTCGGCCTGTTTTGAATTTTTGGCTCATTATGGAGCAGTTCAAAAACACGTTCCATAGCCATCAAAGCAACCTGCACATTGTTAAAACTGTTGCCGATTCCTTTAATCGGATTATAAAGCAAAATCAGCGCGGCAATAAACGATACAAAACTTCCGGGCGTAATTTGTCCGGAAACGATTAAGTAGCTACCGGTCCAAATAACAAGCGCAATACCGAGAGAAACCACAAAATGCATAAACGGCGAGAGCATTCCGGTGCGTTGAACCATTTTCATACCGAGTTTAAAAACGTGTTTGAGCGTGCTGTCAAAGCGCGTGTTCTCATAATCATATAAATTATTGGCACAGATAACGCGATTACCGCCGAACGCTTCGTTGTAGTGTGTCACGATTTCGGCATTGGTGAACATTGTTTCGGTATTAATATCTTTGATACGCTTTCTGACTTTTGTCAGAGGAAGCAACGCAAACAACAAAACAGCGACAGCAATCAGCGCCAACTGCCACGAGTTATAAAACAACACCGCAATCAGCGATATGGAAGAAAAAAATCGTGTGCAGAACTGCTTTAAATTACTGAGCAAACCGCTGCAAGCTGCGTCCACATCGTTATTAAAGCGCATAATGACGTTGCCGGAAGTATTGACATCATAATATTCGGCATCAAATTTCAGCAATTTTTCAAACAAGCTGATTTTAACATCGCTTGCGATTCGGTTGCCGACCCAAGTATTGTAATATGTTGCCGCAAAAGTGAAGATTCCCTGTATGGCGGAAAATCCGATGATGACAAGAGGTATCCATATCGTTTTAGTGATTTGTTGCTGTAATATCATTACGTCCATATACGGTTTCAGCGCCCAAGCGATAACGGCATCGAGCGCACCAATCGGAATGGTAATCAAAACCGCAATCAACGCACGCCAAAAATATGGTCGAATATACGGCCACATCTGACGATAGTCATTAATAAAATTCGTATTTTTTAATTTTGCCCATAAGCTCATAAACGTCAAATACCTTTAATTTTTTTGCCTATTATACAGCATAAATTTAAAAAGTGAACATAAAAATAAAAAAAAAGCGTATTTTGCTTGACAAACAATATTTGCGGTGTTACATCCCGTTTTGAATTAAAATATTTGTGTTCGTTAACATTATTAACTAAAATCCCATCGAGTATGGCAAACAAAACAAAGCATTCCTCAAAAAATGTAAAAAAACAAAAAGGGGAATATCAAAAACATCGTGAGAAGACCGAGTATCAGCGTGAACGTGATGCCTTTAAGAAAAAACGCAAGGGCGGTAACAACGGTCTTGAAATCTGACACTACTTTGACTAAACGGTAAATAAATGTCAGAATGTTCTTACGATTATGAGCGCTTGGAATTGTCACTATTTTTTCCCGCGCTTGAAATCAAAAACTCTTAATCAAAAAGCGACCCCGAGCCAAATGCTCCGAGTCGCTTTTTTTCATTTTGGCTTATCAGCCGATAATCAAAACCATTTCATTGTTTGCAACATTTAACTTCATTGGCACGTCTGTTCCCAATACTTCACGCAAATAAATCAGTTGTGCATATTGTGAGAGATTGCTGTCCGGACGCTGATTGGCAATAATTTTTTGATAATCGGCAATTTCGTTTTCATTAAACTTAAAGTCTGTCACGGCACGAACGGTAATATTATCTTTGCTGATGTTGACATCAATACTGCCGCTGCGAATAAATACATCGGAAGCAATCATTACACACAAACATACCGGTTTTGAAAGCTGAGGTGAAGCACCGCGCAAACAGAGCTGTATCGGGTAGCCGTGCGTGCCGACCGTCGCAACATAATCGGTGCAGATTTTTAATAAGTCTTCGCTTGTTGATGCATGTGTTTCCAAGCCAAACGCCATACGGAAAAATTTTTGCCGTGCGTTAAGCACACAAGAAACACCGTTAAGCAAATTTTGCGTATCACTGTCCATCGGGGCATTCGGTTCAATCAGTTCCAAAACATTTTTAAGCGTGCCGATATTGCCGATTAAATCGTGACAAGTTCGGGTAGAAACAATTTCTGCCAATTCAGTTGTGCTAAAGTCCATTTTAAACTCCTAAAAAGTATAAATTGCCGTATTCATAAACTTTTGGTCTTCGCGCGACATACGGGTATAATCCAATTCAAGCAACATCGGGTCATTTAAGATTAAACGACCGGTATCTGCCTGCAAGCTCGGTTTATTTTCGCCCAATCCCCAAGTAACGCGATCCGGATTATCCGGTTTGCCGTATTTTTGATTGATTTTCTTCCAAAAATCATAAATTTTCAGGTTACGCAAATATTCGGCTTTCGGACCTGTCCCTTTGATGTTGGCGGCTTCTGTTTGATACATAACACGATAAACCTTATTACCGGTAAAGTTACTGGTAAAGAACACATCAACGGTTTCTTTATTTTGATAATTGTTGAATAAAATATGTTGGACGTAGCGATGATTATTTTTCTTGGCAAGCTGATTGACACAACTGGCCGAACGCTCATAACCGATAACTCCTTTAAGCCGGCATTGTTCATCATAGCGCCAACGAATGAAATTCGGTATTTCCATTTCAACGGTTGTTTTTTTGTATCCGCGTTTATCCATAGCATCCATAACCTGCCCCAAATCCATACGCAACATGACACCGCAAATATCAAACACGGAAGCATTAGAACGTTTAACTTGTCGCTGAATCGGCACATTTTTTTTGCCGGCTAACACTTGAGTGCCTTTGTTGGCTAAATCACTGAGCCAATTTCCGCTTTTTTTACCGGATGTTTCGGTGCTTCCTGTTTCTGTTTTGATATAGTCGGTCAAAGAATTGCTTGTTGTTTGGGCCGGCGCCGGTGACGCATCTTCCGCCCGTGTTTCAAACGTCGGATAAAACGTCGCAAACCCAACAAACAATGCGATGCAAAATTTAGTCTTTATGCTCATGGTTCTTTTTTACCGTCTTTTCTGAAATTCATTTTTTGTAATCTAACATATTTGATTTAAAAAAGATTTAATTTTTATGGACAAACGCGGAAAAAACAAATAGATTGAAGAAAATTAAACAGAGGTTGATATGGATAAAATATTGCACATTATCGGCGCCGGATTAGCCGGTAGCGAAGCTGCGTGGCAAGCGGCCAAACGCGGTATAAAAGTTAAATTATTTGAGCAAAAACCGCATAAATTTTCACCGGCACATAAAAATTCGCAATGCGCCGAATTAGTTTGTTCTAACTCTTTGCGGTCCGATGATTTTCTTCATAATGCCGTCGGACTGATGCACGAAGAAATGCGGCGTTTCGATTCGCTGATAATGCGTGCTGCCGATGCCTGCAAGGTTCCGGCAGGCGGGGCTTTGGCAGTTGACCGTAACGGTTTTTCGGCGTTTGTGACGCACGAATTGAAGCAAAATCCGTTGATAGAAATTGTCGAGCGCGAAATAACGGAATTTCCGCCGGAAGACGCACCTCTGACGATTATGGCGACCGGACCGTTGACCGATGGGGCTTTGTTGGAAGCGATTTTGCAAAAAATCGACAGGCGGTCGTTATCGTTTTATGATGCGATTGCTCCGGTGGTGTATAAAGAAAGTATTGATTTTTCAAAGGCGTGGTATCAATCACGCTACGATAAAGGCGACCGGTTTGATTATATTAACTGCCCACTGAACAAAGAGCAGTATTACGACTTTGTTGCGGCATTGTCGGCTGCTGAAAAAATGCCGTTTCACGATTTTGAGGAGCCGAATTATTTTGACGGTTGCCTGCCGATAGAAGTTATGGTCGAGCGCGGCAAAGACACACTGTTATTCGGGCCGATGAAACCGGTCGGACTGACCAATCCGCATACGCCGGAAAAGCCGTTTGCGGTGGTGCAACTTCGGCAAGATAACAAAGAAGATACTTTGCGTAACATTGTCGGTTTTCAAACCAAATTGAAATACGGTGAACAAGAACGGATTTTTCGCACGATTCCGGGGCTTGAAAACGCCGAATTTGCACGTTTGGGCGGGATTCATAAAAACACATTTATTCAAAGTCCGGTCTTACTTGATGAGTTTTTACGGCTCAAAGTTCAGCCGAACGTAATGTTTGCCGGTCAAATCAGCGGGTGTGAAGGATACATTGAAAGTGCTAATGTCGGAATGCTGGCCGGCTATTATGCCGCTTGCCTGCTGAACGGAAAAACACCGTTTGTGCCGCCGGCCACAACCGCAACCGGAGCAATGCAGGTGCATTTGCACGACACAACAGCAGATTATCAACCGATGAACATAAACTTCGGCATTTTCCCGACCATACAGGGAGAAATAACCGCCAACGGCAAATTCCGCAAAATTAAGGGCGCTGACCGCAAAGAGGCATATTGCCGCCGTGCGTTGGAAGATTTTGCAAAATGGCAGGAACAGGCCGATGTTTGAGGATTTGCAATATTTGTTAAAACCGAAATATCACGCTTTGTGGGCGGATTATTGCCGCTATCTTGAATTGGGGTGGCAACGTTTTAATGACGCCAATCGAACGACGACAACAAAATACGAACAGTTACGTCTGCTTGAAACGGCCGTGCGGCGTGAGTTTGCGCTGAAAAATAATTTACTGGCACGTTTGCAACGGCATTTTGTTACGGAAAATCTGTCTCTTTATTTGTTGTTAGACCCGCTGTCGGCGTGGCGTTATGCGGCTTCGGGCAAGCGTCCGGAAACGGAAACGGCTCTGACGGAAATCGTGCAACGGGCAGTTGCTCCGGCAGCACGATTACTTATGGTTCTGAATGATGAAAATCCAAGCACATATTTACCGATGACGTCTTTTTTGACCGCATTGTTTTTAGAGCGATTGCAAATGCAAAAATCATCGCTTATACAAAAGCTTAAACGTTCCCCCAAGCAATGGTGTCGCAAATATGACGGGCTTTTAAAAAATGCGTTTGTTTTGCTCGGCATAGTCAGTTCATTGCGGCTGAAATTCAAAATGGCAATCGTTTTGAACAAGATGAAAGTTCGGATTCAAAAGATTCTGAAAAATAAACAACGGACGACGGAAGTTCTTGACCGCATTAAGATTTTTTGCTATTCTGCTTACCAATTTATAACCGTGCGCAAACGCACAACAACACAAAAGGGACTATAAATGAAATCACTCGGAGACATGGTCAGACGTTCACAACCGTCGCTGTTTTGGTGCACACGCGGTCTGCCACGCGCCAATCGAGAGGCAATATATACCTTGTCTGCTTTTTGTCGCCATATAGACGATATTTTGCGCTCGCCGATGAATGCGCACGAAAAAATCGATTTGCTCAATGCGTGGAAGGAAGAACTCGATAATATTTATGATAAGAAAATTCCGGCCACCAATATCGGGCGCAAAATCTATAAAACCAGCGTGCGTTTTGATTTGGCTAAAGGTATGTGGTTGCAGATTCTGCAAAGTGCATATTTGGATGCGCAACAACCGCTGCAAGCGCCGACACAAGATGTTTTTGAACAGTATGTTGTCGGAATGTCGGTTGTGCCGTTGCATCTGACTCTGATGATTACCGTGCCGGAGCATCCGCGCGCCAATCAGGAACTTGCCCTAAATCTCGGTAAAGCAACCGCGATAACATATATTTTGCGTGATATAAAAAGCGATGCAAAGCGCGGTCATATGTATCTGCCGTCAGATGTATTAAAGGAAACAGGTGTTGAAATAGGAACCCCGCAAAAAATGTTGGAAGATAAAAATCTGATTGCAGCCCGTGAGGAATTATCAAAGAAGGTCAGCGGTTATTACGATAAGGCCGAACGCTTGCTTTCTAAAATGGATAAAAGCAAAACCAAGCCGCTACGTTTGTTGATGAACACGGCGCAAGCTCTGTTTGATGAGATGAACGAACGCGGTTGGGAAGTTATTTCTCCTAAACCGAATTTAAGCATAACAAAGCGCTTGAATATTTTGTATAAAACGTTATTTAGATAATCTTGTTTCGGTCAAACGATAATTTTATATATCCGTGACTTTGGTTGCCGGATAGGTTGAACCTTCGGGATAAGTGTATTCCGCATTTTTGATTGCGCGCACGATTAAATCTTTGATTCGCACCAATTGATTGTTTTTCATCAATGTTTCCTTAAAAACGGAACGCAACATATCAAATCCCAATTCGCCCGAACCGACAAACGGATCGAGAGCGCACAAATATTCGTCTGACGGGTGTAACGGATTGCCGTCAGAATCTAAAATCGGCTCATTGTTAATCATAATTTGCTTAATTTCACCGTAATTTTCCGCATTTTTCGCACACACAATTCCTAAGTTTGAAGAACATTGTAAAAAGCGCGTGTTGCCGTAAATCTGCAAATAGCGAAAGCGCACGGCGTTGTTCAAAACGGCTTTGAGCGTTTTCGGAGATAAAACAGCGGTTTGCACCGGCGTTTCGGCTGAAAAAACACGCTCTAAGTTATACATTGTCAGAATTTTACCTTTTTCGTAGCGTAAGGCGTGTGTTAAATAACCGGTGGATAAAACAGCCAAATCCGCTTTGGCTGCGGTGCGCATTTGGTCGGCAACAAAACTGCCGAGCGGACAAGTGTCCGAATAATTGCGTGTCAGGTTCAGAGTGCTTTTGGCAACAGGTATATTGAGTCCGGCTTTTTGCTCGTATTCATCAAGTGCCGGTTCAAAAATCGGATTAAGCGGTTCGGCTTTGCTTGAGATTGTTTCCAAAAGATGCAAATCTGTTGAGCACTGTGCAAAGCCCATTTTAAAATGTAACAGCGTGCGGCTGAATGCTTGCGGATAATAAGTGCGTTCATTCGGATTCGGTTCAACCGCTGAATGTTCGTGGCCGCCGATAATCAAATCAACACGGACACCGCATTTTTTTGCAGTTTGCCAAATTTCCGCGCTTGATGTGCGCAAAGCGTGATTTAGAACAATTAAAGCATCCGGCTCGATATGTTTGATGGTTTCTGCCATATTTTCAAAGGTTTCGGTAATATCTGCAAGCGTCAGATTGTAGCGTTGCAACCGGATGTAGTTGACGCAAAAGGCGGTTACCATAATTTTTTTACCGTTGATGTCAAGTAAAATATACGGGTCAGCCCATTTTGGGCAGGTTCCGGTATTCAAATCGCGTAAATTGGCGCACAGAACATGGATATTTGCCTGATTAAAACGCTGAGCGGTTTGTTGCAAAAAATTCAAATGCTCACTGTTAAAGCCGAAATCGTTGTTGCCGAGAGCGATAACGATTTTGGCTTCCGGCAACTGTTGACGCAGTTTGAGATAACTTTCCACACACAATTCGCGGTCATAAATTCCCTTAAACAAATCGCCGCAATCACAAATCAAAGCTTCAGAGCCGAACTTGTTGGAGTGAGATATGATTCCGCTAAACAGGGAGCACAGTTTACGGGCTTCCTGATGGCAATCGGTTAAAGCAAAAATATCAATCGCGGTTTGTTTGTTCATCGTTATCTTCTTTAATGCAACACAAAATACACGCATTTTTAATTTTATCAATAAAAAATTAAAAATAATGCTCTATACTTTATAAATCAGAAAAAATAAGGAACAGTTGAAATGAAAAAAGCTTTTTTGATTTTTGCCGGTTTGTTGCTGTCGGCGTGCGCTCAAGACCCGTATCGGCTCAAAATCAGCAACACTATGGCGCGAGAACACGGGCAAAGTGTTTATTTTAGAAGCGGTATGCGTAGCAATTATGCCGCGGAATTGCGGAAAATGCTGAGTCGAAAATTCGGTGAAATCGGTATGAAAACGGCAACATCAGCCGAAAACGCAGATTTTATCGCAATTTTTGATATAGATACGGTGTATAAAAGTAATGATTCCGGCGGTGTGCGCACACTTGCAGTCGGCAACGACGATATTCCGTTGTTTGCAGACGGTTTGGATGGTCGAACGCAAGATTATGCCGTCAATCCGGAAATCAAAGCTGACAGAGATAAAACCTGCTTTACACTCAAAATCGGGCGCAAAAACACGTCAAGCGCCAGCTACGATTCGTATTTTTGTTCAGACGTTGCGGAAGAAACCGAAGATATGCTGCCGAAAATTCTTAATGTCTACGGAAAATACGGCAATTATGAATCGGCAAATATCGGTATGCAATGTTTAGCCGATGCCGGCGGAAAAGTTGAATGCAATCCGGTGCGTGACCAGCGTCAGGCATTCATTAATTCGCTATGGATAGACTACGAAATAACAGATGATTAATGACGGAGTTTAAGCAGACGTTTTTTGGCGGCGGTGTATTCTTCATCAGTCAGTAAATCTTGCTTTTTTAATTCACTCAATTTAATCAGATGCTCGACATCGCTTTTCGGGAGCGGTAATAACTTGCGCAAAAAAAACGAATAAAGCACGAAAAGCAGAATATAGCAGATAAAGAAGCTGAAAAAGTTAAACCATAAATGAAAGCCGAACCACGAAATGACGGCATACTCAAACAATGCGGCAATAATAAACAACGTGGCGTGCAAAGGGTGTAACACTAACAAAATCAGTGCCCAACCCAAAAAAATGGCGACGGTAGCCAAAAGTGAGGCGGAAGTCCCTAAAACACTGCCGCCGACAGATAAAAACGGAATGGAAGATAATATGCCCATTATTCTTTCTCCTTGTGTTTGAAGTTATCCGATTTATTTTTTTGCGTCAACCTCAAAACGCAAATTTTACGGTTTATAAAATCAGAATCGGAGGCCGTTTTTGCCTCTGATTCTTCGTTTTCGGGAAATGATAAAGCCGATTCCATTTTTTGTAAGTTTTATCATAAGATTTACTCCTAAATTTTTTAATGTCAAAAAAATTTAGACCACCTTTTTAAGGCGGTCGGAGATATATGTATTTTTCGGTGCATATCAACACCGCACGAAATAGGAGCCGTTCAAAGCCCCGAGTGCGTCTTTTACACACTCGCTTTCAGGTTAATATAATGTGATATAATATGATGAATGAAAAGTTAATGTTGCACTTGACAATAAATATTAACCGCCTTATCTTAAGCGTAAATTTATAATGGCTTTGTTAAGGAGTTTATGATGAAAAAAGCTGAAAATGTTAAAGAATTTGTTGAACGTGTTGATGCCGCTAAAAAACTTAACCCAAAAGATTTATCTTCCGATCAGGATTTGAGCATAGCCATTATGAACCTGATTTCAATTGAAGAACATTTGGTGTTTTCCGGTGCCAAAACCGGCAAAAATTCGTATTACGACCTGATTAAAGACGTGCGCGAAACCCGCAAAAATCTTTTGCAGAAAATCATTCCGAGCTATGAGGGTGAAGTATGGTGTATCTCAAAGCATTTGCTTGCAACATCAATGCGTCTGATGGAAGTCGGGACCAAGCAACAATCACTCGGCAATACTGAAGAAGCATACAAATTGTTTAATTCGGCTTACGATATGTATTGCCTGTTTTGGGGGCTGAATATGGGAATGATGGAAACCAAAGACCTCAAATGGATTGAACCGGATGTGCAAGAGCTTAAAAAAATTACCGCTAAAGCCAATGAAGCGATGGGAAATTCTGCTTCCGTCGTCAGTGAGCCGGCGGTCAATAATGCCGAACCGGAACCGGTAGGAACATTGGCAAAAATGAAAAGTATTGTGCGTAAAGCCGTAAATTGTTGTATTGAGTAACGCTATGCTTCGGAAAGTTTTTGTAAGTTTGTGTTGCGTCGGCGTGTTGATGTTTGCGGCGTGCAACAAAAAAAATGCGGATAATATCGAAACTTTGTCACAAAACGAGGTGTATTTCTTTTATCAGGAAAAATGCCAGCATTGCCACGCTGCCGCGGCTTATATCAAAGAAAAACACCCGAATATTAAAATCAAAAGTTTGGATATAAAAATGCCGGGTAATAAACGTATGTTTCAAGCGGCGGCACGGAGCTATAAAGTGGGCTGGGGAGCCGGCACACCTCTGATTTGCTTTGGAAAAAATCATATAATGGGTTGGGGGGCTGACGCACCGAAACAATTTGATATTTTTGCCAAAAAATATGAATAACGACACAACCGCTCAAACCGAGCGGTTTTTTATACTGCCGCATAATAATTCTTTGCTGTTGACAATTTGCCGAACTTCTTTATAGTTATGTCAAAAGAACAATGCGGGATGATAAATATGCAAAACGGTATGATTTCGGTCATTATTCCGGTTTATAATACGGAAAAGTATTTGGATAGGTGTTTGCAAAGTGTTTTGCGGCAAACGGACGGCAATATGGAGGTGATTTGCGTCAACGACGGTTCTACCGACGGCAGTGCTGCTATTTTGGCGCGCTATGCGGCGGAAGATGAACGTATCAGGGTGTTGACGCAAGAAAACAAGGGACAGTCGGCGGCACGAAACGCTGCTTTGAAAGTTGCCGGCGGTGATTATGTTTTTTTTGTTGATTCCGACGATTTTATTCACCCGCAGACTTTTGAAATTTTGCGAAATGCGTTGCAAAAATCGGGTGCGTCGGTGGCGGCAACTTCAGATGCTAAAAACTATGATAAAACATTGATAAATGTTGAAAATTCGTCATATCAGATACATAAAAACCCATTGTTGCATATTTTGCAAAACGAGGCGTCCGGTTCGGTAATTTGGAACAAGCTTTATCGGCGTGAATTGGTGCAAAACCGCCCGTTTATCGAAGGGATTTATTTTGAGGATTGGCCGTGGGTGACGTGTTTATTTGCGGATATAGAAAAATATGTAACAGTGCCGTTTGCGCTTTATGGTTACAATACCGATAATCCGTCGACTATGCGCAGCACATTTACACTTCGTAAAATTGATAATTATGCCACGGGGATTCGCGCGGTAAGGGAGTATTTTGAACAACCGCGTCTGCAAAATTTATGGCCGACGGTGCGCAAAATCCGTATCGGTGCTTCGCTGAAACATTTGATTAATGCAGTTTATCACAACCCAAAAAATCAGCGCGAATTGGATGTTTTTTTGTTCAAAACCCTCAAAGCGCTACACGCCGAAAATTGTTTTTATTATCGAGAACTGCGCTTTAAGGTTTTGATGCGGCTTGTTAAAATTTGGTTCAGAAACAGGGGGAAATAATGGTTAAAGTCAGCATTATCGTTCCGGTCTACAATGTTGAAAAATATCTCGGCAAATGTTTGGAAAGCTTGACGGCACAAACCTTAAAAGATATTGAAATCATTTGCATTAACGACGGCTCAACCGACGATTCGCCGACGATTTTGCAAAACTTTGCCGCAGAAGATAAGCGAATTAAAGTCATAAACCAAGTCAACAAAGGTGTTTCCGCGGCGCGCAACGCCGGTTTGGATAATGCCTGCGGCGAATATGTAATGTTTGTTGACAGCGACGATTGGATTGAACCGGAAACTTGTGCCGAATGTTATGAAAAGATTGTGGCAGATAAAGCGGATTTGCTGTTGTTTAATTTTCAAGACGTTTTTTCTCAAGAACAATGTAAAATTTCAACTCATCTGAAAAAATTAGAAGATTGTGAAACATTTTCTTTTAACGAATGTTCGGAAGATTTCTTTTATGTGCAGACGGGAATTGCCTGCAAACTGTATCGATTAAATAAAGAACATAAACTGAATGAAACTCTGAAAAAAGGTGAAGATTCGATTTATTTTTGGGAATATTGCCTGAAATATAATCCGAAAATCAGCATATTAAACAAAGTGTTCTACAATTATTGGCAACGCGCCGACAGTGCAATGAGAAACGAGAATTTTGTGAACGATTGCGAGATTTTGAAATCGGTTGATGCGCTGATTGAACAAGATTGCTTCAAAAACGCATCGCCGGAAACACAAATTCGCATCTTAGACCGTTATGCGTCCTCGTTGTGTTGGGAAATTGACCATACAACCACAACGCTATCTCCGCATTATTTTGCGCAAATACAGAAGTTTGTTGACTTGTTTGCCGAATATGCCGACACAAACAATTTGCGCTATTATCCGCGTTTGAACGGTTTGAGCAAAGTATGGAACCGCAAAATCGATCTCGTTTATTTATGGGTTAACGGTAACGATAAAGAATGGCAAAAAAAGAAAAATTATTGGGCAAAACAATGCGGATTGCCGGTTAATGATGCCGATAATCAGGAATGTCGGTTTATAGATAATCAAGAGTTGCGCTATTCTTTGCGTTCGGCGGAAATGTTTGCGCCGTGGATACATAAAATCTTTATCGTGACCGATGGTCAAGTGCCGGAATGGCTCGATGTAAATAACTCTAAAATACAAATCATTACACACGAACAAATAATGCCTAAAGATGCGTTACCGACTTTTAATTCTTGCGCCATAGAAGCGTGCTTGGCAAATATTCCTGATTTGTCAGAATATTTTTTATATGCCAATGATGATTTCTTTTTTGCGGCGCCTGTGACGCCGGGATATTTTTTTGATGCCGACGGCAAGCCGGTTATTCGTATGATTGAGCATAATTGGTCTCCGCGTGTGGTGCAAGAGCAAATATATCAAAACGGCATTGTTTATTCCAAAGAGCTTATCCGTAAGAAATTGCATAAAGATTTTGAAAATTTGGCGTGCAATCATAACATTACGCCGTATCTCAAGAGTATGTTCGCAGCGTGTGCGCACGATTTTAAAGCAGAGTTTGATTATGCCGCGCATTGTAAATTCAGAGAAAAAAATGTCGTTCAGCGCACGATGATAACATATTACACAATGGCAAAGCAGAATATTGAACCGAAAATCATCAATATTCATGAATATAGCCAACAAGCAGAGGCAATTATTATTTCTTTGACCGATGCGATACACGCGTTATCTCGGTTGCTTGCGACTCGTCCGAAACTGTTTTGCATCAATGACAATGAAAACACGTCGGACAAAGACCGTGCGCAACTCAAGTATTTATTGGCGCTTCTGTTTCCGGTTCAACAGAGGTGGGAAAAGGATAGCGGCGCAAACGGCAGCGCTTTGTGCAGTGTTCTTTTGCTGGCAAATACCGACAGACAGGATAATATCTATAAATCTTTTGTGCCGAAAGACGTGTGCAAATATGTTATAAAAGTGTGTGGCATACCGCTTTTGAAGGTGCGGCAGGTCAACGGTTCCGGATACGCATATTTGTTTAAACTGATACCTATACTTTCGGCAAAGACAAATAAGAAAAAAACGGTATTTAAGCTGTTTGGCATTTTTCCGCTGTTCAGTGTTAAAAAAGGGTAGAAAAATAAGGTGCATTGTGCATAACACGCCGTAATTCTTTGAAAACGGCAATTGTGTTGTATAAAATACATCAGATTTAAAATGCAAACAGAGGAAAAAATGGCAAAAGAAAGTAAAAAACCGGTAGTGTTGCAAGTTTTGCCGGAACTTAATCAGGGTGGCGTTGAACTCGGAACAATCGAAATAGCATCCGAGCTGCAAAAGCGCGGTATTGAAAATTATGTGGCGTCGGAAGGCGGGCGAATGAAATATCAGCTTGACCGTATGAAAGTCAAACATTTCACTTTGCCGCTTAAAACCAAAAACATTTTCAAAATGCTCATAAATGCCAAAAAGCTCGAAAAAATCATTAAAGAGAACGGCATCACAATTGTGCACGCACGTTCACGGGCGCCGGCGTGGAGCGCTTATTGGGCGGCAAAAAAATGCGGCGTGCATTTTATGACCACATTTCACGGCACATACGGTTTGGGTCCGCACGGCATTAAAAAATTTTATAATCGCATTATGACATACGGCGAACGTGTGATTGCCATTTCAAACCACATCAAAGAACACATCATCAAAAATTACGGCACCGATGAAAGCAAAATCCGCTTGATTGCGCGCTGTGTCAATATGGATAACTTTGATGTTGAAAACACTTCTGCCGAGCGGATGATTAAGTTTTTGGAAGAAAATCATCTGCCCGAGGATAAGCCGCTGATTACGCTCATCGGGCGTTTGACTAACTGGAAAGGGCAAAAATTGCTGATAGAAGCGTTGAACAAAATTAAAGATGATACGGATTTCTATTGCTTGCTTATCGGCGATGACCAAGGACGTATCAGATATACCGAAGAATTACACGAGATGATTGAAAAATATGGTATGGATGACCGATTCGCTTTTATCAACCACACATCGGATGTGCCTGCGGCGATGATGGTGTCGGATATTGTGCTTTCCACTTCGATTGAACCGGAAGCGTTCGGACGCATTGCGATTGAAGGACAAGCAATGGGACGTATTGTTGTGGCTTCAAATATCGGCGGTTCGTGTGAAACTGTGATTGACGGCGTGACGGGAAAATTGTTTGAAAGCGGTAATGCTGACAGTTTGGCTGCCGCAATCAAGTGGGGTTTGTCGCTTTCGACCGAGCAAAGAGAAAAAATCGGTGCGGCGGCGATAAAAAATGTAAAAGAACATTTTACAAAACAAATTATGTGTGATAAAACAATT
>CAMAJR010000027.1 GCA_945835885.1 uncultured Alphaproteobacteria bacterium | reverse complement strand
CCTTTAAAGCCGTAAAATCTGTGCGCATATTGCAATTCCAAAGTTGTGATTGATCTCATTGTATGTTCCTTTCTGTAAATAAGTTGAGACTGATTTTATACTACACAAGACGGGATTTGACACAAGGGGTTTGGATTTTTATGCACAACAACTTTAAAATAAGGCAGCGGGGGAGAACATGTGGTATGGAGCAAGCACGATTGGGAAATGTCTTTTTGATTTTGCTGTTAAACCAATTTAAACTTTTGGTTATGAAGGCATTACCTTTATCAATCATTTGTAATAATTTTTGGTTAATGGTTTGATTGCAGCCATAACTTTGGTAGCAATCATAAATTTGATTAAGGTTTTGTATCAAGTTAGGTTAAAAATATTTTCATCATAAATCCTTTGGTAATAGTGAATAATAGCCGATTCGTAAAGATGTTTCGGGCTGTTAAGTTCTATTTTAGACTATGGCGGTGGGAGAATAACATGCACCACCGCGTTAAGCCCAGTTTTTAGAGGAAATCCTGCTGATAATGGGCTTTCCTGTCATCATCTGCACCAAAGTCATTATATCACACAAACCCGTCAGTAGGCAAAAATAAAACGACTTCACTGGTATTTATCGCCCAATGATTCAAGTTTGTAATTTTGTAAAGATAGGAAATGATGAAAGAACGGCTACAAGAGATAAAGCTGAAAAAAAATCGCCTTTAAAATGTAGCACCTGTGTAGTACCGAAATATAGATAAAAGTTTTAGGTTGTTTTAAATACAATAAAAGCCCCGATAAAATCGGGGCTTTAAATGGTGAGCTCGGTGGGATTCGAACCCGCGACCCTTTGATTAAAAGTCAAATGCTCTACCGACTGAGCTACGAACTCATCTCAAATCGTATTTGCTTATAAAAGATAAAATCGTTAGTGTCAATAGAAAAAATAAAAAAAGTTAAAAAAAATAAAAATAGTGTTTATTTCTTAATAATTATATGTTAATGTGTTTATAAATTGAATTAATATTATTTAATTGATGAGGTTAAATATGGCTCTGAGTAATGAAATCGGTCAAAGAGGCCGTTATAGTATTTTGCAAAACGCCAAAGGCGAAATTATGTTGATGATGGATAGTCGTATCGGTGGTCCGGAAAATCCGCGCTTTATTTACGACGGCGGTGATACGGCGCTGTTATACCGTTCGCAAGAAAGCTCCGTGGCTTTCAAAAACATTAGTGCCGGTGCGCGCAAACCGCTAAAATCGGTTCCCGAGATTTTGGTGGTGGAAATTGAAGATGATGATGTGGAAAGAGAGTATATTGTGCCGGTGCGCTTGGTTAAAGATGTAAATAACTTGATTATATCCTAATCGAGGCGCGATACGCCATGATTATATATACTGTGCTTCTGCTGTTTATTATCGGAGCTCTCAGTAGTATTAAAACGGGTGTGAAAGTAGATAAAGCTTTGGCTTTTGTTTCTTTCACATCCCTTTTTGTTGTTTTTGCTGATTTTTGCGAATCGATGATTGCCGGTGAAACGCATACCTTTTCGTTTATGTGGAACACTTCTCAAGGGCAAGATATTAAATTCGATATTGTTTCGAATCCATATAATTACGCGCTGATTATATCGTGTTTTGCGATTACGGTTTTGGCTTGTTTGCATAATTTGTTGTTTCGATATGAAGAACGGCGCGCGGCCTATAATGCTGTTTTGTGTTTTAATTTAATTGCGCTAATTTTGCTGATTACGAGTAATAATTTTGTGCAACTGATTTCTGCTTTGTTCATTACGGATATTTTGGCGTTGTTTTTAATCAATAACAGCGCAACTTGTCGCTTGTTCTGTATGATGAATATGTTAGCGGATATGATGTTGTTCATGGTTATGGCGATTATTAATGCGCGCGTCGATTCGCTCGACTTGGAACAGGTTCTGCTTTATCAACAAAACGGCATTCATACCGATTGGACGGCTTTGGTCGGTTTAAGCGCAATTTTTATAAAGTTTGGTTTTTTTGTGTTTCATCAGGGTGTTATCGAACTGAAAAATATTCGCTTTCATCGGATGCAAAACGTGATGTTTCTTTCTTCGCCGTTTGCTGCCTTAATTTTGTTGTCGAAATTTAATGCTTTGTGGCGGGTTTCGGCGTATTTTACGTTGTATTTGGACGTAATGTGCATCGTTACGGGTGTGTGGGCATTTTGTCACAGTGTATGGGTGAATAATTATAAAACAAAAACAATATATTGGATGACGGCATTTTGGGCGTTGATGGT
Organism: uncultured Alphaproteobacteria bacterium; assembly: GCA_945835885.1. GTDB lineage: Bacteria > Pseudomonadota > Alphaproteobacteria > RF32 > CAG-239 > RUG410. Next base: position 17,740 of record CAMAJR010000027.1, on the reverse strand, counting down.
AGAATTGCTGCGTTTATCCGATTTTATGTGGTTGCCTCAATATGGAAACTTGATTTTGGAAATGTATGTGTTTGTGACGGCATTGTATCTGATTTATTATTATAATAACCGGCGCAATTTAACAACGCAAATGATGCAACTACGGTTGACGCACAAAAAATGTCTGGCTTCGATTCTGTTGATTATAATGCTGATGATTATGGCTTCGGCACAAACATTGTCCACAATATATAATGCAAAAAATATGTTTTATATTTTGGGCTTTGCGGTGCTGTTTTTATTGTCGGTTGCGCTTGTTATCGGGCAAATTTATTTTTATCCGAGACGACATCATGTCACGGCACAACACGATATGACATTCAAATGGGCGGTGTTTGCGGAATTAACGGTGTTATGCGTGTGGCTGTTGCGCACGCTGCAAAGCGAAAATTATGCCGTATGGGGCAGTGTGATTGTGTTTCCGGCCTTGATGTTATTGATGCCGGTTACAAAAATGCGGGCGTTGTATGACATACCGTTTTTGCAAGAGAACAAATTTTGGGATTTTTCGTATCACCGAATTGTGCGTTCACTGCGAATGTGCGGTCGTTTTGCCGGATTACTGATAGACCGTTTGTTTTTGGAAAAAGTTATGTTGTCGGCAGCAACGGCGGTCTCCGTAGCGTGTATTCGAATGTTTCGCCGTTTGCACGGCAGCCCGTTTTTCGGCGGTTTGACGGTGCTGTGTCTGTTGGGGGGCGTGTTATGGTATTCTTATCAATCTGCGCGAGGGAATAATGGTTGATTTAATGTCAATATTGCTGATTATTCCGCTGCTTGGATGTATGTTTGCACTGTTTGCTCGGAAAAATGATGTTAATGCTTTTTATGTGACAATTTTTACGATTGTTTCCGATATGGCGGTATTGCTTTGTTTGTTGCCGAATGTTGTGCGAATCGGTGGTGATGCGGTGAACGGCTGGACTTATCAATGGCTGATGCCGATGAATGTCGAACTTTCTTTTGGGGCAGATGTTTTTTCAATGTTGTTGCTGCTCGGTGTTTATTTGGCACTTTTAATCGGTTTGGTCGGATTGTTGCCGCAACAGCGAAAAAGCAAATCTTTATTGTTGTCAACATTGTATTTTGCTTGGTGTATGACGGGATTTTTGACGGCGCGCGATATGTTGTCATTTTATATTTTCTTTGCCGGTATGGTGCCGCCGCTCGTAATGTCGGTCGGTAATTTCGGAAATGTGCGCAAAATGTCATCTCTTTATGTGTTTTTTGCATTATGTTTTGTCGGTGCATTGATGTTGTTGACGGCAACACTCGTGATTTATCGCTTTAATCACGGAAATATCGGCCTGTTGGAAATTGCACTGATTCGTATGCCGAAATATGCGGCATTGGTTGTATGGATTGGGGTTTGTGCGGCGTTTCTGTCACGGATTCCGATTTGGCCGTTGCATCATTGGTTTTCGTTGGTGTGCGGCGGAATCAAAAACCCGTTGGTATATATTATTTTTAATTTGATGCCGTTGACGGGAATATACGGATTTATGCGGTTTTGGCAGTTGACTGTGCCGGAAAGTGCCGAAGTTTTTCTGCCGATTATGACTACTTTCGGTGTTTTAACAATGCTTTTTGCCGCATTTATCGGAATTTCACACAAAGATTTTTTACCGAAACTGTTTTCGTATTCGGCGGTGTATTATTTGCTGTTTTTGTTGGTTATCGTGTTGCTTGATACAAAATATGCGCAAAACATTGCTTATTCGCTTTTCATTTTTCTGATTGTTAATGCAACGCTGACGGTCTCGGAATTGTGGTCGGAAAACGCTTGTGCCGAAAGCAAATGTGATTATCGCGGCATTTTGGCGTATATGCCAAAACTTTCAAAAGTTTTTGCCTTTTTTGTGTTGGTGGCGGTCGGATTGCCGATTTCTTCAATGTTTTGGAATAATTTTGTGTTGATTTCGGCATTGTTTAAAGAAAATTTTGCGGCCGGAATCGGCGTTATGACAGCTATTACGTTGATTGGTATGGGAATTATGTTTGAGCTGTTTATGATGCGCAGTTTGCCTGAAAATATTGACTCCGAAGTGTGGGTAGAAGATATTTCCGATAAACAAACGGCGTTTTTTATGGCTATTGTCGTGTTGTTGTTTTTATCGTTTTTTGACCCGCTGTGGTTTGTGTTTTGAGAGGGCGCGATGATTGAGGGATTGGTTTATTTTTCACCGCTGTTGATTGCCATTATCGCCGTTTTGATTTTGATGTTCGGTGAGCACGAAGAAGACGAACAATATCGCTGTTTCCGCTTTAGTCGTGTTATGATGTTAATCAGTTTTGCGTTGGCGGTTATTTTTTATAACAAACCGCCGATTACCGGTTTGAGCGACGGCAGTTCATTTGCGCTTGTTTTTGAATTGTTGCTGTATGCCGGTGGTTTTGTGCTTTTGTATTTGTCACGCAGATGGTTTGCGGCAATGCATCGATTGGCGTATGTTTTTTGCGGTTGTCTGTTTATGTCGTTGCTGTTTGGTTATTTGCTTATTTCTTCGTATAATTTGGCGTTGACGGCGGTCAGTATAATTATGATTTGTATCAGTAACTATATTTTGCTCAAAGATTCCGATAATCAAAGAGAAATATCTTTTGGAACGCGCCTTTATTTGCTTTTGACGTTTGTGTGTATGTTTATGCTTGTCGGAGCATCGGTGTTGCTTTATCATCGTTGCGGCGCGCTTGATTATGAGGTGTTACGCCTGTATTTTGAACTGAATAAAGACAGTGCGGAGACGTTTGTGTTGGCGACAATGATGATTCTGCCGTTTTTGTTCTTGCTCGGCTTGGCCCCTTTGCATTTTTGCGTTGCCGAAAGTTTGGGAAAGGCGACCTTGCCGGTTTTTGCTTATTTGATGTTGATGCCGATAACAGCGGTTTGGGGCGGTTTTATACAATTAAATGTCAGTATGTTGACACCGGTTTTGCCATTGTTTCGGTTGTTTTATATTGCTATTGCGTTGGCATCGGTCGGTATCGGCGCTGTCGGGGCGTGCAGCGGGCAGAATATTCGCAAGATTTTCGGCTATGCTTCGGTATATCATTTCGGAATCGCCTTTTTGACCTTGCGTCGATTCACGCCGAATGCGATTAACGCAAGTTGCGTGTATTTGTTTGCTTATTTGTTGGCAATGTTCGGTATTTGTGCGTGTTTGTTCGGTTTGAAGAAAAAGGGTGAATACCTCTTTATGTTAAGCGAATTTGAAGGGGCGGCGCAAAAAAGACCGTATATTTCGGTGATGATGGTCATATTTATGTTTTCGTTGCTCGGATTGCCGCCGTTTATCGGCTTTTTAGGCCTGTTTTCGGCGTTGAATTATTTGGCGTTGCATCATCATTATTATCAGCTTCTGTATCTGCTGACAACAATGTTGGTTCTCGGATACGCTTATTTGCAAATTATCAAGGTGCTGTGTTTTGAAGAACGTAAAACATCGTTTGACCGAGTCGACCGCGGTATTTACACGGCAATTCTGCTAAATGCAGTGCTGATGGCGATATTGATTTTGCAGCCGCATTATTGGTTGGAAGATGTTAAACCTCTTTTGGAAACGGTGCTCCAATGAAAACAGCCGGTTTTGAAATAATAGAATTTGATGAGGTCAACAGCACAAACGATGTTGCCGCCGAATATGCTCAAAGTTCTTCCGGTCAGCAACTTGTGGTGCGGGCAAAGAGGCAGACTGCCGGACGCGGACGACGCGGCAGAAATTGGCAAAGTTTGGACGGTAATCTGTTTTTTTCGGTTTTATTGGAGTTTGAACTTAAAAATTTGGGACAGCTGATTATGGCATCATCGCTTGCTTTGCTTGAGGCAATTAAAGAATATGCGCCGGCGGCAGATGTTCAACTCAAATGGCCGAATGATGTGCTTCTAAACGGCGGTAAAGTCAGTGGTATGCTGTTGGAAAAAGGGGATGGAGAATATATGATTATCGGCATCGGCGTCAATGTGGTGCAAAGTCCGAAATCGGCCGATATGCTGTATTCGACGACATCACTCAAAGAGGCGGGAATTGAAACGACGGCCGATGATTTTTTAGCACGTTTTTTGCACCGATTTGCGAAAAATATTAAAAAGAATGCAGCTGATTTGAGATATAAATGGCTCAAAAATGCCAAAGGTATCGGGCAAAAAATTGCAGTGCGGCAAAATGGGACGGAGCAAAACGGAATTTTTGAAGGAATAGATGAAAACGCTGATTTAATTTTGCGAATTGGGAACAAAAAGCAAAAAATATTGGCGGGAGATGTGTTTTATTTAGGAGATGAAAATGGCTGATTTTAAACAAGACGGACTGTATTTTTTACCTCTCGGCGGTGCCGATGATATTGGTATGAATATGTATGTGTATGTGTGCGACGGCAAAATGATAGTGGTTGATGCCGGCTACGGTTTTTTGATGGACGAATATCCGGGTATGGATTTGGCCTATGCGTCGCCGGAGTTTTTAGATGCTTATACTGATGATATTGTCGGCTTGTTTATTACGCACGGTCACGAAGACCATTTGGGCGCGATTGCGCAAATTTGGCCGCATTTACAATGTCCGGTTTATGCGATGGATTTTACGTTGGGGCTGATTAAAGAGCGTTTAAGCGAATTTAAAATGGCTGATTTGGTGCCGCTGGTTTCGGTTAATCAGAATCGGGTGGTTGAAGTGCCGAATTTCAGTGTTGAGTTTATATCGGTTGCGCATACGGTGCCGCAAACTTGTGTTTTAGCTATTCGGACCAAACACGGAAATATTGTGCACGCGACCGATTGGCGCTTTGATGACGAGGCGCTGTCTATGGTGCAAACTGATTTTGCCGCGCTTAAGAAAATTGCCGATGAAGGCGTGGATTTGTTGGTGTGCGATTCAACAAATGTAATGCTTGAGCAAAAATTGCCATCAGAATCTGATGTGCGCACCAATTTAATAAAGATGATTCCGCAGATTGAGGGCGGATTGCTTGTAACGTGTTTTGCCTCCAATATGGTGCGGCTCGAAAGTTTGATTTTGGCGGCGGATAAAGCGAATCGGACACCGGTTTTGTTAGGACGCTCATTGCTGACAAACATTCAGATTGCGCGTGATTGCGGTTATTTTGCCGATTTGCCGAAGGTCTATTCGATTGAAGAAGCAAAAGATATTCCGAGCGATAAGGTTATGTATATTTGCACCGGTTCACAAGCAAACTATCGCAGTGCGATGAGTATGATTGCCAACGGTGAGAGTAAATATGTGAAACTTGATAAAAACGATACGGTGATTTTTTCATCAAAAATTATTCCGGGCAACGAAGGCAAAATCGAGCGTATGCAAGAAAAAATGGCCGAGCAGGGCGCGACAATTATTACCGAAGAAACCGATTTGGTACATACTTCCGGTCACCCGACCAAAACCGATTTGAAGCGGATGTATGAACTGCTTAAACCGGCGATTGTGTTGCCGGTGCACGGCGATAAAAAGTTTATTCGCGAACATAAGCGTTTTGCTTCAAGTTGCGGAATTAACGAAGTATTTTCGACGCGTAACGGCGATTTGTGTCTGCTAAAAAACAAGCATATCGAATGTGTCGAAGTTGTGCCGACCGATATTATCGGGTGGGACAGAGGACGTCCGGTTCCTCTCGGTTCGCAGCTGATTAAAAATCGGCGGCGGATTGCCTATAACTGCTCACTTTTTATCAGTGCTGTGATTAAGGATAAGGAATTGCTTGACTTGAAGATGAGTTCCATTGATATTTTAGAAGAAGAAGCGTGGAATAAATTGACGACAGATATTTTGGAAAAAGTGTGGCCGCTCGTGGCAAGAAAATGTGCCGAAACCGAGAATAAAAACCAGTTGGAAGATTTTATCCGCGGACAGATACGACGTCGAGTTTATGCTGCAACCGATATTAAACCGGTTACGATGTTGCACGTCAGCTATTTGGAGTAGAATATGAAAATAGTATCAATAATGGGCGGATTAGGCAATCAGATGTTTCAATATGCGTTTGCAAAAGTGTTGGAACATAAAAGCGGTGATGCGGTGCTGTTGGATTTGTCGTGGTTTGGAGCGCAGAGTCCCGGTGATACGCCGCGTAAGTATGAGCTTGATTTGTTTCGGACACAGCCGAAATTTGCAACAAAAAAGCAAATGAAGCCATTGACTGGACGTAATAGAGTTATCAGATGGTTTTGGCGTCTGACCGGTAAAGGCGGACACTTGGTGCGTGAATATAAGAATCCGAAATATGATACTGCGTTGCTTGATATGAAGGGCAACGTTTATTACAAAGGGTATTTTCAATGTCCGAAATATTTTGAAAATGTGGCCGATGAAATTCGGCGCGACTTTACATTTCCGCAAATTGCGGCGGACGACGCGTTTAATCAAAAATGGCTCAAGCGTTTTGCCGAATGTGAAAATCCGGTGTTTGTGCATTTGCGGCGCGGCGATTATGCCAAAATAGCCGGTTGGATGCTGCCGCTCGAATATTATCAAAAGGCGGTGGCTCAAATGTGCGAGCGCGTCAAGAATCCGACATTTTTTGTGTTTGGTTCGGAGTGCGATGACTATATCAAAAACGAGTTTAATCTCGGGGTGCCGTTTGAGATTATCGGTGAGGAAAACGCACGCAATAAAGAAAATTGGAAAGATATTGTGCTGATGATGCACTGCAAACACGCGATTATTGCCAATTCGACGTTTAGTTGGTGGGCGGCGTGGTTGAGCGATGTTGACGGTCGCACGATTATAGCACCGACACCGTTCACAAACGGCGATGAAATTGTGCCGGATAATTGGATTAAAATCAAAAGGTGAAGCCGATGAAAATAGTCAATGTGATGATAAGCAAGGTAATGGGCGGAATCGAACAGGCGTTTTTGAGTTATAATGCCGCGTTTGAAACGCTCGGTTATGAAGTGCTGTCGGTCATTGATAATAAAAGCGCGGTGGCTGATAAGGTCAAAACATCAACACTTAAAATCAAGTTCCAAAAATTGAATCCGCTGTTGGTGTTTAAGTTGTATTTTGCGCTCAAAAAATTTGCACCGGATGTGATTATCGTCCATCAAAAAAAGGCAATTCCGCTGATGCGAATCGTGGCGCGGCTCGTCGGTGCTAAGTTGGTCGGGGTGGCGCACAATCCAAAGATTAAACGTCTCGAAAAATGCGATGCGGTGCTTTCGGTGACGCAAAATCAGGCAGATAAAATGATGGTCAACGGCTTGAATAATGTGCCGATTTTTGTGGTGCCGAATATGATTGAAATGCCGCAAAACGAGCCGGAGTATCAGCCGTTGCGGACGCCGGTCGTTATCGGCACAATGGGGCGGTTTGAGCCGATTAAAGGGTTTTGCGATTTGCTCAAAGCATTGGCCATCTTAAAACAGAACGGCGTGTCGTTCAAGGCGGTTATCGGCGGTGGCAACAACGGAACTTACGATGATGAAGAAAAACGGATTTTTCAAACGGCGGAAGAATTAAATTTGCAAAATGAAGTTGATTTTTGCGGTTGGGTGAATGATAAATCGGCGTTTTTTGAAAAAATCGATATTTTTGTGTTGCCATCTTTGGAAGAGTCTTTCGGAATGGTGCTGCTTGAAGCCGCGCTTGCAAAAAAGCCGCTGATTTGCTCGGATGCCGACGGTCCGAATGAAGTGTGGGGCAATACCGATGCGGCGCTCGTGTTTGAACGCGGTAATGCCGAAATGTTGGCTGATAAATTGGCAAAAATGCTCGCTCATCCGGCAACGGCGCGCGATATGGCAGAAAAAGCGTATCGGCGGGTGGATGATAATTATGCAATTCGGGCGGTGGCAAAAGTGCTGCAAAGCGCGCTCGAAAAAGTAACGGAGGAAAAATGAAAGAGCCGAAAATAAGTGTGGTGGTGCCGGTATATAATGCCGAAAAATATTTGCCGTTGTGTCTTGACAGTATTTTGGCGCAAACATACGAAAATTTTGAAGTGATTTGCGTTGATGACGGTTCGACCGACGGCAGCGGGAATGTTTTGGATAAATATGCCGCAGAAGATGCGCGGATTAAAGTGATACATCAAAAAAATGGCGGTGTGAGTGCGGCGCGGAACAGCGGACTGAAAATCGCAAGCGGTGATTATATTTATTTTATGGATTCCGATGATTTTATTCGCCCGGAGTGGTTTGCGTATGCGGTTGAGGTAATTGCTGAGTATGAGCCGGATTGCGTGATGTGTGATTATCGTGAAATGGCGGATTATGAGCCGATGACAGATGCGTTGCCGCCGGTTAAGGCACAAAAAATCGAAAAGCCGTTGGCGGTGCTGATTCAAAAAAACAGCCCGATTTATCCGAACTTGTGGACTAAGATGTATAAAACAACGATGCTTGCCGGCCAACGGTTTGATGCGGATATTTTTTATGTTGAGGACTTATGGTTCAATATTGAAGCGTGCACTAAAATGAAATCGTTTTATCATCTGCCGTTGCAAATGTATGGCTATATTCGGCACGAAAATTCGATTACGACGTCCAATTTTAATGAACGCAAGGCCAAAGGTTTTTTGACTTTTTGTGCCAATGTGCAAAAACATTTTGGGCAAACGCCGTATTTTGCCGTTATGCGCGACAATATTGCAAATCTGAACTTAAAGTTTGTGCTTAAAAATATGCAGCGGCTACCTGATAAGGGGGAAAAATATGAACCAAAGATTGCAGAATTGCTCCATTCCGGCGCCGTCGGTTATAAAAATCTGCCGCTCAAACATAAGTTCAGATTATGGCGAATCGGGAGAAAATATAAATGATACGCAAGTGGATTATCAAAATTGTGATGGCATTTGTACCTTGTCGTAAATGGCGACAGTATTTGCAGGCAAATTTTGATTTTTTCGATGTTGATACCAATGTGGTAAAAACAAAGATTTATCCGAAACTCTATTTGCCGCTCTATAATCGTTATGTGCGGGTCAATAATGAAGAACCGCAAATTTATAATGCCGACGGAACGCCATTGCGCACATTTTTTTTACGCGACAAGCATATTATTTCGGAAAATATGCAAAAATCCAAATATTTTATGTTTGACCGTTATAATTTTGAATTGCCGGTGCATTTTTATACGCATAACGCAATGCGGCAACTCATGGGAACACCGCAAAAAAGATACGGTATGTTGCTTGAATCCAAAGAAATTACACCGCAGGATTATTTAATTTTTGAGCGCAATCCGAATTTAGCGAAAGAATTTGATACAGTTTTCACTTTTGATGAAAAAATTTTGAACAAGTTGTCGAATGCTCAAGAATTTTGTTTGTGCGCACAAATCAATTTTTTTAATGCTGCGGCAGAAGAAAATATTTTGGAAGTTTGCCGACAGAAAAGTAAAAATGTTTCGATTTGCTCATCACATAAACAATTGTGCGATTTGCATCGTCTGCGCTATGATTGGGCGATGAAATTTAAGAATAATCCGGCATTAGGGGTTGATACATTCGGCAATTTTGCCGGCGGCGATTTTTGCACGGTTTGGGATTATTTGCGTGATTATCGCTATTCGATTACGGTAGAAAATGCGATTGAGCCGTATTGGTTCACCGAAAAAATATTGAATTGTTTTGCCACACACACCGTGCCGATTTATGTCGGGCATCCGAAAATGCTTGAGCGTTTTAATGCGGACGGAATTATTTTGGTAAAACCGAAAGATTACGGACGAATTGAGGAAATTATCAAACAATGCAACAAGGCCGATTATGAGGCGCGTTTGTCGGCAATTGAGGACAATTTTAGGCGCGTGCAGGCATATCGCAACTCGTTCGACCGCTTATACGAGCAATATCTGCGTTCCGATTTGGAAAAATAAAAAAAGCGCATTTAATAATGCGCTTTTTCAAAAATACCGTTGAATGCTTTTAAGCGGCTTTTTTCTTAGAGATTTTAGCGACCGGAGTTTCGTCTAAAAAGCCGAGTTTTTCCTCAACTTCCCAAATAACGCGCAGGGCTTCAAGTGCCTGTTCGCCGTTGACGCGCGGCGTGGCTTCGCCATTGACGCACTTCACAAAGTGATTAAGCTCAGCCAAAAGCGGTTGATTGGTCGGAATAAACAATTGCTCGACGCTGCCTTTTAAGCCGTAATTCATCCACTCCGGAATTTCTTCCTGATTTACAAACGGCATACGGCCTTGCGAATGAACATTGATGCTTTGGTTAATGAAATCCATATCAATGTAGTTGGTATCGGTTGTGACCGTTAAAGTGCGCACGCGTGATTGCGTAATACGGCTTGCCGTAATGTTTGCGGTGGCACCGTTGGCAAATTCGAGAAGCGCGGTAATATAATCTTTGCCCATCGGGCTTTCTTTTGTTTTAACCGAGGCGGTTTGCACATTGATAACCGGCGATTGCACCAACGATTGAATCACTTCAACATCGTGAATCATTAAATCCATCGCCACGTCAACATCGGTAATACGGCCGCTGGCGGCAGACATACGTTGTGCCGTAAGCGAGCGGATTTTTGATGTGTCGGAAAGCAGTTTGCTCATTTGTTCCACGGCCGGATTAAAGCGTTCGATATGGCCGACCATCAACACCACATTGTTCTTTTTGGCAGCGTTAATCAAGCGCATACAACCCTCTTCGGTGGTGGCAAGCGGTTTTTCCATCATACAATGAATACCGTGATTCATAAAAAACTCGCCGACATCGGCATGCGTGACAGATGTTGTTACAACACTGACCGCATCAACATTGGCGGCAACTTCTTCCATTGAAGAAAACGCTTTGATGCCGAAAGTATCGGCAACCGATTTGGCTGCTTCCGGAAATATATCATAGACTCCGACAAGTTCAACGCCTTGCATTGTTTTATAGGTCTTGATATGGTTTTTACCCATCATTCCGGCACCGATAACGGCAACTTTGATTGTATTGGTCATAGAAAATCCTTTATACATAGCTAAATCACAAATTTCAGAAAGTTATATATCATATTTTACGCCAAAACGCACATAACAAGTTGTTACGGATTGTTACAAAAGCTGTTAGCGTTGATAATACGGGGAAAACGTCTGTGAACAGCTCAGATAATAAAATTGCTTTATTTTTGCGAAAAATGAGTGTATAATATGTCCAAAGGAGTGTGCTAGGTCTGGCGATAAAAAGGAGTGTGTTATGTCTGACGATAAGAAAAAAGAATTGCAAAAGCGTTTGGATGCTGCCGCACAAAGATCAGCTAAACGAACGCGTAGCGTGCAGTATCAAAATGATACCATTAAAGTCAATTATCGGAATTATGATACAGAGGCCTATTTTGAACCATCGACCGGCCGTTTGGTTAATAATATCAAGGGTGAAAAATCGGAAGAAACCACGCGATTGGTTATGGCGCATGAGGCAAAACACGCCTCTAACGCAAAAATCGGGATACCGGATGTCAGCGCCGAGCAATTTTATAAACTGCGCGTGTTGGATGAAGTTTCGGCGCATCTGACGATGACTTTAGCTTGGCGTGACAAATATTTAAAATCCGACAATAAAAAAGCATTGTTAGATGAAAAATATGACGGGATTCCGTCAGAATATAAAGACGCCATTGCCGAGGGAAGAATCCACCCCGAAAGTAAGAATCCGAAGCAATTTGATAAGGAAATGGAGCTTTTGGCGAAAACGCATTTTAATGGCTTAGCCAAGTATGACAGATACTTTAACACTTATGAGGATAATTTTAAGGCACATACACGCTCATATATGAATACGACCGGGCGCGATTTTAAAGAAAATGATGCCGAATACGAGCGGTTTGCCAAGCACTATATGACGATTTCCGGCATAGATTTCCGACAGTATCTCGATAAAAATTACGAAAGCGAAATTTATATTCCGCCGTCAATACACAATGCCGGAAAAAATATGGCCGAAAATCAAGATGCCGATGCGGCGCAAGTTATGGCCGGTAATACTTTGGTTTATGATGGAAAAATCAGTTTAGAGCAATATCATTTGTTGCTGCAACACCAAAAAATTGCCAACAATATTAAATATAATATTAATGATAGCGAAAAAGAGGCCTTAGCGGTCGGTAGCCATGACTATGATGAGAAGATTGGTGTACACCATGATACTTTTAAACACATCACTACTTACGACGGGTTGAGAGGTAATGATATGGATAAACATCTCAAAAACGGTATGGATTTGGCTTTAAACCGTGCGAGTGGTAATGAACCGGCAAATGATGCCGAATTTGAGCGGCGGTTGAAAGAAATATATACGCTCGAGGGGACAAATGTTGATTTGCGTGAACATATCAAAGAGTTTGACGTGAACGATGTGCCGTATGCCGAAAGTGAAGCAATTCGTGAATTTAGAAAAAATCCCGAAAAATATAAGGCCGAACATCCGTATGAACGCGCCTATGCTTATGATTTTGAATTGCATGGGGGGGAACCGGAATGGGCTGTGGCAACGGCGGACCAACGTGTTTCAGAAGTCAAAACGATGGATGTGTTTGACACCGAAGGTGATTTTTTGAGTGCCGAGCGCGAACAACGCGTGTTGGCCGAGGAAATGGAGCGCTTGAAAAAAGAGGAAGAACTCAAAAAAGTCGAGCCGCTCTATACCGAAGAGCCGAAAATTTATGCGCCGGTGGGCGATGGTATGATGATGGAAGTGCCAAATCCGAAATTCGATAAGGCGGAAATCCGCACGACCGTTAATGAGGCGACCGGTGAAATTTCGCAAGTTGCATTGCTTGACGGGAAGAAACATGGTGCGGAAATTATGCGTGATAAAGACGGAAAGGTTACCGGCTACAAATTTTATGATCACGGTAAAGAGCTTAATCCGGAAGGTGTTCAGTTGGATATTCAAAAACAAGACGGTATGACTTGCGTGCAAACAACAAAAGACGGTAAGCCGTTCGGCGCGGAAATTGTAAGCGATGCACAAGGCAAAACCAAAGCTGCTTTTTATGAGCAAAACGGTATTAGGATTGAAGGTTCGGAGAAGGCAAAGATTGAAAAGACGGAAGTGCATACCGCGTCGGATAAATCCGCTTTGATGGCACAAATGAAAACGGATAAGCAAAGACAAGCGGCGATTACGGATATTTTAGAGTCGCAAATGTCGCCTTATGCGGCCGAAATGCAAAATAAAACTGCGCAAACAATTCCGGATTTGGCAAATGTTTTGAAAAACGACGGTTATAAAGCGAAAAGTGTGATGCTACAAAATCGGTCAATGCAACATATATCAGAGAAATCAGAAAAGGCAAACAGCGAAACGCGCAGTTTATATACACCGATATGGCAAATCGGAAGAGGTGCGGAAAGATAAGTAAAATTGCGGCTTTCAGAAAATTTTGGCTACTGTTGAGAAAAAGATGCGCTTTTGAGCTTTTTATTTTGCTTTTTTACGAGTGTGAAAGCATAACTTTCCGCAATACAATCCATAACCGTCTTATCATCAACAGAATCGTCAAGAGTCAGTGTTATCCAATATTTCTTGTTCATGTGATAAGCAGGGTAAAATCCTTTTGTTTTAATAAGTTGTTGAATTTTATCGGTATCAAGTTTTAAGTTCATAATTTCAACATCACCACTTTGTTCGGGGGATAATTTGCTCTTATCAACAGTCATAATCAGAGCATACCATTTAGCGTTGTCGGCGTTGCGAAAAACACCGCAGGTATCGTATTTTTCCCACGGAAAATCCGGCTCATCGCCGTATACGTCCCGAATTGCTGCAACAATGCGATTAGTTTGCGGATAAGAAAAACGGTTTTCGATGCAACAATTTTGTTTAATGCTGTGCAAAATTGCCTCGTATGCGGTGCGAACTTCACCGACAAAACCGTGTGCCATATCTTCAACTCTGAGCGGCAGATAAACATCATCGTTTGCCGTGTCATAGACTTCACCGGTAATGTTGCCGTTGTTGTCAACAGATACGGTTGCCGTAAAATCTCCGTTCATAAAAGGTTGAGTATAAGTATAACCGGTATCAGATTTGAAAAATCCGAACTTTTCAAGTTTGGAAAAGTCAACAACGGCGTGTCGAAAAATGTGTGTTTCTATGCTCATCAAAATATCCTTTTACGGTGAGGTTAGTATAAAATGTGCGGTAAAATCAAGCAAAATAAAATTTCGGTTGCGTTTATAAAATTTTCTGCTTAAATTAAAAACACGATAATTTTAAAGAGGCGTGCGTTATGATTAAAAAGTTTGTGTGGATAATGCTGTTTGCAACGGCTTTCGGCACCGAAGCGTTTGCCGGCTCGGAATGGGAAGGTGTTTGGGAATACGGAAGATATGCACCGGCATACGGCGGGTTTATGAATATTGCGAATTGTCAGCTCAATGTGTGCGACTTTTCGATTCAAACATTTCACGGCGCACATACTTGCAATGTGAACGGTAAGTTGAAAATAAACGGCACAAAAGGTTTATATTACAAATACTTACAATATCAAGACAATGGCGATGAGCAAAAAATCGTTATGAAACTGAATCCGGAAAAACGGGTAATTGATGTTGACTGGCAAAGCGGGCGTTTCTGCGGTTTTGAAGGCAATATCGGCGGGGTGTATGAAAATAAGCAAAATCCGTTGCGTTACCAGACAAGCTTTGATTGTTGGGCCGAAGGATTGACTGAAGCTGAAAAAACAATTTGCGCGTCAGAAAGATTGGCTAAGGCAGACCGTGAGTTTGTGCAAAATTATCCGCAACAGGTCACTTATTTGTGGAAAAAGGAACGGAATGCCTGCGGAGATGATGAACAATGCTTGTGGAAGTATTATACAGGGGCTATTTTTGCGGCGTATAAAGCCGAGCATAGCGGTAACTTTTCGTTGTATCAATATGTTATGAAGCAAAAACCGGAATGGTATTTTCCGAACGATTATGCTTTGTTGAGCGACTATTTGCAAAATAATTTGACGCCGGAAGATTATGCGGCGTGGAAAATAACACTCAATGATAAAAGTAATACCTCAAAATGCGAAGAATGCTCGTTTATGTCGTATTCGGTGACAGGTTTTGCTCACACATACGCATCAGCGTTTTATTTTGCGGAAGACGGTATGTGGGTGGCATTTGTCTCAGCAAATCTGCCTGAGCCGGAAAATCAGAATATTGTCGTTTATGCACCTCAGGGAAAAACGGACAGTGATATGCCTTCTGTCGTAAAAGACTGGATTTCTTTTTTGAAAAAATACTACCCCGGTGGTGTTTTTATGAAGAACTTGGAACGCCCGAAAACGCGTATTGTTAAACGGAATTGGTATCATAAGCCGGTTGGCGAAACGTTTGTTAAAACGCCTGAACCGTATGCATCAACAACGGAAAATAATAATTTTCAGCAAAAACGGTAATATATTCAGATAAGGCGAATCTTTAATTTATTTGCGGCAAATTATTTGTTGTAAGTTTTTGCAAGATAGAATTTTAGAACATTTTATTTAACAAAATTGTTGAAAAAGCAAACACCTTATTCTGAATGCAATTTCAGCGAAATGAAGAATCTCTTAAGACGCTGTGCAATCGCCGCAAAGTGATTATATTGCTGCTTTATTAAACGCCCGAGGCCGCACGGCGAGAGAGGAGATTCTCACGTCGGCATTTGCCTCCTCCGGATAACGAAAAAGAAAACGCTCCTCAAGATGACCATCTTATTCTTCGGGCATATTTCAACAAATTCGTTTAATAGAGCGTTTTATAAATAAAAAAGCGATGCCAAGCATCGCTTTTATCAATGGTAGGGCCGGAGAGAATCGAACTCTCACTCCCGAAGGAACCAGATTTTGAGTCTGACGCGTCTACCAATTCCGCCACAACCCCATCAACAATGAAATTTATTACTATATTTATTTTTGAGAGTCAATACTTTTTTTATGAAAATTATGAAAAAAATGTTTTTATTTTGCTTTTATTTTATGCAAAAGTATGTTACAATTCTTGCCGGTTTAGATTTTTTGAGGTCAATGTGGAAAATTTAGAACATCAAGCGTCAACACTATTCGGGGAAAAAGAATATGCAAAAGCTCTTGAGCTGTATTTGCTTATGTTGCAAGGTCACCCGAAAGTTGAAAAATATGCAATTGCTTGCGGAAATTGCTACGACGCTATCGGCGACAAAGAAGCCGCTGTTAAATATTATCATGATGCTCTGAAAATCAATAAAAATTCAGAAGCGGCAATGCTTAATCTTTCGACCATTTATTATGAACTGAAAGATTTTGGCCGTTCTGCCGGATATGCTCATAAAGTGTTGGCGCAAAACGAACAAAACATCGCCGCGTGGCAAAATTTGGCGAATATTGCGTTTTGCAACGAGCAATATGATAATGCGTTGCAATATTATCAGAAAATGTATGAGGCCAATCCAAACAGCTATATTGCAATGATTAATATTGCCAATACTTATTATTGTTTGGGGAAATATGTTTTAGCGCTTGATTTTGCTAAAAAATCGTTGGCAAAACATCCGTCGAGCGTGACGGCACATATTTTGGCCGGAAATTCACTCAATGCCATGGGGAAATACGAGAAGGCGATTGATATGTATTCTCGCGCTTATGAGTTAGATAATACCAATTTAGAGCTGTTCAATTCACTCAGCGACGCTTATCGCTCAAACAATGATTGGGAAAATTGTATGTTGTTCGCTTGGCGATATATGAAAAATCTGCCGGAAATGACGAACACGGCACATTTGAATTTTGGATATTTGCTGTATGAATGTTATTCGGAAAAAAGCACGGAATTGGCTCAAAAATATGCTCTTAAATGGCTTAAATTTTTTCCGGAAAACGTTATTGTCAAACATTTGGGAAATGCTTTGACTAACGGAAAGGCATTACAGCAATCCGATGCGGAATTTATTAAAGAAACATTTAATTCGTTTGCGCCGGAGTTTGAAATGACTTTGGCTGATTTGGAATATCAAGCGCCGGATTTGATTTTTGATGCTTTGTCGCAAAATTTGAAAAATACACTATTTTCTAAAAAATATCATATTTTAGATTTGGGATGCGGTACCGGCTTGTGCGGTGAGAAGATAAAAAAATTTGCGACAGGTCACGGACTTATCGGTGTCGATTTATCCGAAAAAATGTTAGAGGTAGCTAAGGAAAAACATATTTATTCTCAATTGGTGTGTGATGATGTTTGCCATTATTTAGAAAACAGCGAATATTTTTTTGATGTGATGGTGGCAGCTGATGTCTGGACTTATTTCGGGGACTTGACTAAGGCGTTTGTGCGGGTGTGGCGCTCGCTTTCACCGGACGGATTGTTTGTTTTCACTTTTTCGGAAAATGAATTGAATAAAGATGATTTCTTTATGGCACCGAGCGGGCGGTTTGTTCACTCATACTCTTATATTGAGCGCGTGCTGAAAAGTTCCGGTTTTAAGATTGTTTCGGCAGAAAAGCATATTTTGCGCAACGAAGCAGAGGTGCCTGTTTATGGTTATGTGGTGGTGGCGCGTAAACCGCCGTTGAATAAACAACAGACACAGAGTTAAGTTATTATACAAAAAAAACACCGAGTAGAAACTCGGTGTTTTTTTATACGCTCTATTAAACGAATTTGTTGAAATATGCGCAAAGAATAAGATGGTCATCCTGAGGAGCGTTTTCTTTTTCGTCATCGTGAGGAGCATAGCGACGTGACGATCTTCGCACGTCAGTGCGGTTACAACCTCTATTATCGGACTAAGCGTCCGAGGATTCTG
>CAMAJR010000026.1 GCA_945835885.1 uncultured Alphaproteobacteria bacterium | reverse complement strand
TCAAACGTGTCTATGACGGCAAAGTACTACAACGAAGATGAGAATATGTTGAAGAATGTGGTAAACACAGTTAAAATTTAAGTCTGATCACATCATTCACTCAAAATCTTTCTTTATGAGTTGCATATATTCTTCTATATATCAATGCTTGTAACCTTAATCACAATCCTTCAAATTGTCCGTTATGCTTGTGAAGAAGTCCTTATTCCACAGATCAAGCTTGCTGGAGTCCTTAATAAACGGTAGGACATCCTTTTTAGCCGTTTCATAATCAATCGTTTCAAATCGTTCGTTAAGCATTGTTTTCAGTGTATCTATGGTAAATGTGTCATCTTCTTTTAATACACCAGAATCTTCCAATCTGGCTCGTAAGTGTGGGAGATTGATCTTTGCTTGATTGGCCATATAAAACACATAATCATACAAATCACGCCCCTTAACACGGCTTTTCCACGCACGGCAAATAACAGCGTGAACCTTACCAGCAAACAAAGACGGCATATCATATAACTTAACCTGATACGGGGATGGCAATAACCTGTACTTATTTTCAAATGTTGCAAAAGCTGGTGGGTTAACGTCAACTTCAAACTTGATCTTTATAACTTCATCTGGGTTTACAGTAACGTTTTGTTCATCATAAATACTGACAATATGTTCTTTGGTATTTCCCTTTAAGAATGCTGATTTAATATCGGAATCTACGGATTTAACCTTTTCTTCAACCGAAAACTTTAATCCAGCAGCAGCCAACTCTTTTTCCAAGCCGCTAAAATATGGTTGTAATTCAAAATCCGTGTTAGGAGAGATAAGCGAGAAGTCTAAATCTTCTGAAAACCGATCAAGTCCATAAAAAATACGTAAGGCAGTCCCACCATAGAACGTCGCTTGCTTAAAGAATCCTGCACGAGACAAACCACATAAAGCGATCTCTTGAACAACTTCTTTGATGGCGTTTTTCTTTTCTTCCAATGTGTTTGTTTGATATCCAGCTAGCATTTGAGTTAAAATTGTCTGCATTATCGGTTTCTCCTAATAAGTTTTGCCAGTAAATTGAGGTTCGTTGAGTGATATAAAGGAGCCAAAGTTTCTAATGTCTTCTGATCAAGCTTTTCAAATTCGTCTTCATCAATTCGCAAGTCATCAAACAGAAGCTCTTTTAATTCGGTCAGATTGATTACAGGTGATATTGTATATAACTTATCGCACAAAGCCTTTTCAGGGGTTGCAATTTGATAAGAATAACCGTTTTCTTCCACAATAAGCACACCAAGCGGATAAGCCTCAGTCGGAATATCACGGTAGGTAAAGACTCCAAACAGATTCTGATACTTCTTTGTTTTACGCTTATCAAACGTCGCTGATGTGTATGTTTTATAAACGGCTTCTGGTATCAGTGAATAAACATAAAGGGCAAAATCAAAAGATAAATATGACGGACCATAAATGCGACCTGCCAAATACTTCCCAGATATTGTTTGATCTGTTTCATACAATCCACGAGCAACAGGGATTAGTCTTCCTGCTTGAACTTCACGGCGTATCTTGCCCTTAGTGTCCGTGTAATTCTGAAACTTAGTCTGCAAATCATCAAAAGAGTATATCATATTTCCTCCAGATAGTTGTATTATATAAAACCTTTTGGAGTAAATCAAGTATTTTTTATTAAATTACCAGATAAATCTTAAAATAACAAAATAGTTCAGGATTTAATATTGACTTTTACGAATTTCGATGCAATGATTTTCATAGTTTAGGTGTGCTACTTACTGGATCACATTAAGGCAAAAATCTAGGTTTTTAAAATTGCATTGATGCGGGTATAGCTCAGGGGTAGAGCGCAACCTTGCCAAGGTTGATGTCGTGGGTCCGAATCCCATTGCCCGCTCCAATAACACAAGAGGTCGCCGGAAGGCGGCCTTTTTTGTGTTATTGGAGTGGCGGGATGAGGAGCCACGAAAAAGTGGGTCCGACCACAAGCGAAAGGCAGACTTTAAGATGCCGGTCGGCAACGCCGATGAGCGCAGGGGCGGCAAAGCCAATCCCATTGCCCGCTCCAATAAAAACGTAAGATGTTGTTCTTACGTCAATTTTTTTACAAAATATCCGAGCAGAGGTGTTTTTTTGGGGGGTGGGACACCGGGGTGATACACTGACAACGCCAAAAGAGAGGTAACATCAATGTTCGGGTTCAATCGTCGGGTGAGACGCAACCACACTTATTACATCAGGGCTCAAGTTCCCGATTCGCTACAAATTCTCGCTGGCAGGCGTGAGTTCAAATACACTTTACATACAAATAACTGCTGGGAAGCACTGGCGTTGCTGCGTCAAGAGAGTTATAGAATAGACCTGAAGTTCAACTTATTGAGGTAAATGGCGATGCTGATATTTGACTTTCGTTCAAATCAAAAGGCATTCAGAATTCCGAATGGTTATGATTTATAAACGACGAACATAGCGTTTTGCCATTGCTACCGCTTTATCATAATTTGATGCGGTGGCGATATCTGAAAGCTGAATATGTGCGTTAGCAAATGCCTGATGCAAGATGTGTTTCGGTTGCGTTTTGATGTTTGATATAATTACTTTGGTATGATTTTTGTGCATTTTTTCAATAAATTCAACAATCAGATTGGCACCGCTGGCATCAATCATCGAAACGTGCCCCATACGGATAATAATGACATTCGGGCGTGATTCTATGTGCCTGAAAAATTGAGAAATTTCGGATACAACACCAAAAAACAACGGACCGGCTACACGCACGACCACAATTTTTTTATCGCGCAAATCTTGTGCAACTGCCACATCAATGTCTTGCACCATATTTTCCATATTTGCAAGCTCTATTTCTTTGCTCATACGGTGCATAAATATCACCGCAGCCATAATAAAACCGACGGCAATTGCGGCACTCAGGTTGACCAAAACAGTCAGCAAAACGGTTACAATCAGTGTATATTTGTCACCTGCCTGAGATTTGAACAGTCCCCGCATTTTATCCAAATTAAGCATATTCCACCCTATGACAACTAAGATAAGAGCTAAGGCGGAAAGCGGAATATATTTAACCAACGGCGACAACCCGAACATAAAGGCAAACAAAAATACGGATTGCATCATACCGGAAACCGGAGAATAGGCGTTTGCGCGGTAGTTTGTTGCCGTGCGGGCAATTGCACCTGTTGCCGGCAATCCCATAAAAAATGCTGAGCCGATATTTGCCAAACCTTCGCCTATTAATTCGGCATTCGGATTGTGCGCATCACCGCTCATACTATCCACGACTTTTGCGCTAAGCAGAGATTCAACGGCTGCTAAAAATGCTACGGTCAATGCGCTGGCAAAAACATTACGAAACAAATCAAAACTTAATTCCGGTAGTTGCGGCATTGGCAACGTTTTTGGCAATTCTCCATATTTGCTGCCTATTGTATCTACCGGAAGTTTTAAAAAGACACACAGCAAGGTCGTTACGACTAAAATGGCTAAATAAACAGGGATTTTCGGCATAAATTTACGAATGCAAACATACAAAGCTAACGATACGCCGCCGATAATTGCCGCGTATAAATTTGCATCTGATAAATGTGTAAAATATACAATCCATTTAGCGATAAAACTTTTAGGCAAACTATCCAAATTCAATCCGAATAAATCTTTGATTTGAGAAGTAATGAGAGTTAAACCGATGCCGGCCGTAAAACCTATGACCACAGGGTATGGAATATATTTGATGTAACTTCCGAGTTTAAGAAAACCGGCGAAGATTAAAAGGACTCCTGTCAACAACATAGAGGCAATCAACCCGTTATATCCGTATCCTTGCAAAACTTCTAAAACCAAAATGGCAAACGCACCTGTCGGTCCGCCGATTTGATAGCGACTGCCGCCACAAAGCGCAATAATGAAACCGGCGACGATTGCCGTATACAAACCTTGTGCCGGTGTCAACCCGCTCGCAATTGCCAAAGCCATGGCTAACGGTAACGAAACAATACTGACCGTTAAACCTGAAATACAATCACGACGAAAGTTGTTAAACGAATACCCTTGTCTCAAAATCTCTACTGATTTCGGCATATAATCATTTTTTATTTTATTCCATAGTCCGCACATTTTTATATTCCTCTTCGTAATTTGCGGTAACATAGCGATAAATGTTTAAGAAAGCAATAACATTTTAAGGATTTATGCTCTATAAAATGAATTTGTTGAAATATGCGCAAAGAATTTGAGTGTCATCCTAAGAAGACAAACGCCGACGAAGAATCTTATGTGTCGCTGTGCGGCCTCGGGCGTTATAAAGCGGCAATATAATCACTTTGCGATGATTGCACGGCGTCTAAGGAGATTCTTCATTTTGCTGACGCTACATTTGGAATGATGTGTTTGCTTTTTCAACCATTTTGTTAAATGGAACGAAGATTTATAAATAAAGAAAATACCGTGTTTTTTTTATGTATCTTAGATTGACAATGTATTTTTTTGTTTGTATTATCAGCCGGAATTTGAAATTCAGGAAAGGTATGATGATGAATTTTCAGGAGTTAAAACGCAAATTACAAGATTTTTGGTCGGCGCGCGGTTGCACCATCGGTGAACCGTATGATGTGGAAAAAGGCGCCGGAACTATGAACCCGCTTACATTTTTCGGAGCACTCGGCGAAAAACCGGTGGCACGCGCTTATGTTGAACCGTCGCGGCGTCCGGCAGACGGTCGTTACGGCGATAATCCGAACCGTTTATATCAGCATCATCAGTTTCAAGTCATTATTAAGCCGTCGCCGATTGATATTGTTGATACATACATTGAAAGCTTAGAATATATCGGCTTTAACAAAAACGAACACGATATCCGCTTTGTGGAAGATAACTGGGAATCGCCGACGTTGGGCGCATTCGGCAAGGGTTGGGAAGTGTGGCTCGACGGTATGGAAATCACACAATTTACTTTCTTCCAAGAAATCGGCGGTATGACCTGCAAGCCGGTTACGGCCGAAATTACTTATGGTTTGGAGCGTATTGCGATGTATTTGCAAAATGTCGAAAATGTCTATGATTTGCAATACAGTGACAGCGAAAAATACGGAGAAGTTTATCATCGCCGCGAGTTTGACCATTCTAAATATTGCTTTGAATTATGTGATGAAAAGCAGTTGTTGCAGGATTTTGATAATTATGAACGCGAGTCAAAGCGTTTGGTGGCGCTCGGTAATATTTTTACCGCTTATGATTTTGCTTTGAAATGTTCGCATACCTTTAATGTTTTGGATGCCAGAGGTGCCATCAGCGTAACCGAACGCGCACACTATATTGCCCGTATTCGCGGACTGATGCGTGAAGTTGCCAAATTGTATTTGTCGCAAGAATGCTAAAGGAGTTTTGAAAATGTCAGCAAATAAGTTTTTACTTGAAATCGGTATTGAGGAAATTCCGGCGCAATACGTCAAAAAAATGGCGGAGAGCTTAGAAACCAACGTGCAAAAAGCCCTTGGCGAAAACAATATTGAGTTTAACGATGTTGAAGTTTATTATACGCCGCGTCGTTTGGTGCTTTTGGTAAATGAGATGAACAATGTTATTGCCGGAACGGTGCAAGAAGTTAAAGGACCGGCAAAAAAGAGTGCTTTTGATGAGCAAAATAATCCGACGCGTGCATTACAGGGCTTTTTGGCAGGGCGCAAATTGACGCTTGATGATACTTTTATTAAAGATATTAACGGCGTTGAGTATATTTTTGCCAATCAAAAGACCGAGCCGAAACAGACGACTGATGTTTTGGCGGCGTTGTTGCCGAATTTGGTAATGTCGATTTATCAGCCGAATCCGATGCGTTGGAACACTTTCAGCGGCAAGTTTATTCGTCCGATACGCTGGATTTTGTGCTTTTTGGGCGCGACACCGGTGAATTTTGAACTCGAATTTGTGAAATCGGTCAACACCACACGCGGGCATCGCACGCTTGCCAATCACGAAATTGAGATAACATCGGTCGATGATTATTTGGCAAAGTTGCCGCAAGCGTTTGTAATTCTTAATCAAAACAAGCGTAAAAATATGATTTTGGCGCAAATCAAAAAGCTTGAACAACAACATAATATTGTTGTGCCGACAGATGAAGATTTGCTTGATGAAATCGTTAATTTGGTTGAGTATCCGACGGCTGCCGTCGGCAGTTATGATACTGCGTTTTTGGCGTTGCCGGAACCGATTATCATTACGCCGATGAAAGACCATCAACGTTATTTTCCGGCTTATCAAAACGGCAAACTTGCCGATAAGTTTGTGTTTGTGCGCAACGGCAATGATTATTGCATTGACAACGTGGTTAAGGGTAATCAGCGCGTGTTGAGCGCACGTCTCAAAGACGGGGAGTTTTTCTACAACGAGGATTTGAAAACAACGTTGGCAGATAAGGCAAAAAAGTTGCCGGATGTTGTGTTTCAGACCAAACTCGGCAGTTATACCGAAAAAATGGCGCGCGTTGCACAAATTGCCGACCGCTTAAATCGTGAACTCAATTTGAATTTGACTGACGAAATCAATACCGTTGTGCCGCTGTTAAAAGCGGATTTGGTTTCGGCGGTGGTTGGCGAGTTTTCGGAAATTCAAGGCGTGATGGGTGCAATTTATGCGCAAAACGAGGGGTATCCGCAAGAAATTTGCCGTGCTATTGAAGAACAGTATTTGCCGCGTTTTGCCGGTGATAAATTACCGCAAACGACTTTAGGTGCCGTTATTGCGATTGCCGATAAGCTTGATTCGATTATGGGATTGTGTGCGGTTAACTTAAAGCCGACCGGTTCGCAAGACCCGTTTGCGTTGCGCCGTCAGGCCATCGGTATTTTAGCGACGATTAAGGCACACGATTTTCGCTTGAATCTGAATGCGTTTATCACATCGTTGGCGCCGGTTTATGCAAAATTCTATACCGCAGAAAATATGAACGAGCAGGAATTTACCGATTATGTGCTGAACTTTTTTGCGCAACGCTTGTCGATTATGCTTAATGAAGAGATGGGGTTTGCCATCAGCGAAGTGATTAACAAAATTGACCTTTCGACGCTCAATATGAGTGAAATTGTGAAAAAGGCCGAGGCCGTTGCGGTGCTGAATAATAATACACAATTCCAAGAAATGACGCAGGTTATGCAACGTATCGATAAAATGATTGCCGGAAAACCGTCCGCCGCGCAAATTGATGTTGCACTGGTGCAAAATGCAGATGAAAAGGCGATGATGACAGCGTTTAATGCGGTTAAAGAAAGTGCCGAAAAAGCACTTGCCGGTGCGGATTATGCCGGTTTTGTGACTGCGGTTAATCCGTGTTTGGCTTCGGTCAATACGTTTTTCGATAACAATCTTGTAATGTCTGAGAATTTGGACGAGCGTGCCAATCGTATGGCGGAATTAAAGCAAATTTCCGATTTGATGCATCGGTTTGTGCTGTAAGATTATTTGCTTTGCCAGCCCTTTGCGGCACGATTGATGCAGTCATCGTAATTAAGGCGATTTATTTGCGGTCGGGCAATACGGCCGCAAATAATTTTTTTGCCTGCGGCTATGACATCCGGCGTTTCCCATACATTGTTTTCGAGTTTATAGCGGGCGAGGTCGGCAAACAGGCGCGCTTCCATAAAATCACCGAAAGCCGATGGACGCACTGTCGGAGTTTGCTTCCATCGCTGACGCAATTTGGCAAATGTCGCCTGATGCTCCGGCAGAACATAACCGTTCCCTTGCAATAAATCTTCAAAACTTTGGCGCACCAACGGATTTTTCCAACCGCCGCCAAACAAAACAAATTTCGGAGTTATTGATATGTTTTCCGGCACCAAAGTCAACGCTTGCACGGCAATATAAGCGGCAAAATATTCAAACGTGCGCACTGCATCAGCAAATGCGATTTTTTGCTTGGTTACAAGCTCAAAAATCTCGTTTTTGCGATAATATGCCGGATCGCCGGACTTTGGCAACGGTGTCTCATAATATTTGCGGCCGAAGTCAAACAATGTTTGTAAAAGTGCAGTATCGACTTTGCCTTGTTTGCCAAACATACCGTCTTTATCAAACGGTTCGGAAGTATGCAGACGGATATAGCCGTCAATGTATTCGTTAAACGGACCGGCATCAGCACCAAGTTCGGCTATACCGTTTTTTATCAGCGCAAAGTTTGAGGTGTTACCGCCGTTGTAGTAACAACCGTCGCCTTCACTTGCGGCAATATGTGCATTGTGCGGCGGAACGAGCGGCGCTCCGTCAAAACCCGCTATAATAAAATCCGAACGAAAATCATATACAACCGGAATCCCCGTCAAATCAGCCAACATTTGTCCCGAGCCGATTTGCAAAGTATAAGCCGTTGTGCCGTCGGTGCGTGCTTTGCTCGGCGGATTGTGGTCAAGTGTTTTACCGTGAAAGCCGATGGCGTCTATCGTGCGTTTATCAATATGGTTTATGGCGCACATTTCATTGATACAATCGGCAATTTGACGCACATATTCATTGTGTATCGGTAAAAACTCGGGCAACGCTTCAATTTCAGCGCGTGCTTTGTTCATAACTTTTGCTCGAAGAAGCCCGATTTTGTCTTGCATATCTTTTGTGTATGTCTTGGAATAGGTGCAAATATCACACATTTTATTGCCGTCAAATTCAGTCAAAACCAAATCGATTGCGTCCATTGAGTTGCCGGTCATATTGCCGATGATTCTGTATGTTGCCATATTACCTCCGTTTTTGCCACTATATCACGCCTGAGGCAAAAAACAAGTCGCCGATGATAATTTAGAGGTTTTTTATTGCAACATAACGATTTCGCGTTATGATAATACAAAATATAAATTGAAAGGAAAATAAAATGTCTAAAACAGTTTTGCTGATGGTGGCGTTAATGCTGCTCTTTATGTATGTCGGAAACGCTATTGCCGGCGAACAGGGTATGATAACCGCGCTTATTGCGGCCGGCGGAATGAATGTTTTCAGTTATTTCTTCAGCGATAAGTTGGTTTTGGAGCAATATAATGCGACCGAGGTTACGGCGCAAACGGAACCGCAACTTTATCAAATCGTGCAACGCTTGGCAAATAAAGCCGGCTTGCCGATGCCGAAAGTATATGTGATTCCCGAACAGGTGCCAAATGCTTTTGCTACCGGACGCAATCCGAGTCACGCCGCAGTTGCCGCGACACAGGGCTTATTGAATATGATGTCGCCGGAAGAAGTTGAGGGCGTTTTGGCGCACGAAATGAGCCACGTTAAACACCGTGATATTCTAATCGGCACGGTTGCGGCCGTGTTTGCCGGTGCGATTGCAATGCTTGCCAATATGATGCGTTCAAGTGTGTCTGCTAACAGAAGTATTCCGGCATCAACGGATAACGGTCGTAGCGGCAGTAAGGGACTTTTGGCAGTTATATTGATGCCGATTGCAGCGACGATTATCCGAATGACGATTTCACGCACCCGTGAATTTAAGGCCGATGAAGGTGCTGCCTATTTAACCGGGCATCCGGAATGGTTGATGAGTGCACTGTCCAAGCTTGACGGTTATTCTCAGCAATATCAGATGGAGCGTGCAACATCGCAAACAGCGCATATGTTCATTGTAAATCCGTTTAACGGAGTTCAAGTATTATCGCAATTGTTTTCAACGCACCCGAGCACCGAAGCACGCTTGGATGCTCTAAATCGAATCCGGCAAGAACTAAGATGATAACGGCTTTTTTGCTGTAACCGCAGGTCGGCGAATGCAAGAACATCACAACGGACTGACTCTGCTATATTTTCTGTAAAAAAAATGATGACTGTTGAAGCCATCATTTTTATATTTGATACGTTCTTGAAAAATCAGACCGCGACTTGTGCGCGTATCGTATCATAACTTTGGTATCCGACCAACTCAAAATCTTCGTATTTAAAATCGTTAATGTCTTTAACATTCGGGTTGATTTTCATTGTCGGCAACGGATACGGCGTGTGTGAAAGCTGCTCTTTTACCTGCTCAAAGTGATTGTGATAAATATGCGTATCGCCCAATGTATGAATAAATTCACCCGGTTCATAGCCGCAAACCTGCGCCACCATCATAGTCAAAAGCGCATACGAGGCAATATTGAACGGCACGCCCAAAAACATATCGCAACTGCGCTGATAAAGCATACAGCTGAGTTTGTTGTCTGCCACATAAAACTGGAACATCATGTGACACGGCGGCAAGTGCATTTGGGCGATTTTGCCGACATTCCACGCCGAAACAATCATACGGCGGTCGTTCGGATTTTTCTTCAGAGTTTCGATAACCTGTGCAATTTGGTCTATTCCTTCGCCGTTCCAGTTACGCCATTGTGAACCGTAGACCGGACCGAGTTCGCCGTTTTCATCGGCCCATTCGTTCCAGATTCTGACGCCGTTTTCTTGCAAATACTTAACATTGGTATCGCCTTTTAAGAACCACAGCAGTTCGAAAATAATGCTCTTAAGGTGAACTTTTTTGGTGGTAACGAGCGGAAAACCCTTGCTCAAATCAAAGCGCATTTGTCGACCGAAAACCGAGCGTGTGCCGACACCGGTGCGGTCAAGTTTATCGACACCGTTTTCCATAATATCTTTTAATAAATCCAAATATTGCTGCATTTTATTTTCCTTCCGTTTCTAAGTATTGCAGAATTTTTTTGACCACCGATTGTTCTACAAAATCGCCTTTTTTCAGCCATACGGTTGTCGTGACATTATCAAGTTCGAATCGTTGCGGTAAGGCAAAATATTTTTGCTCCAAAACGGCAACGCTGGCATTCACATTGATTAAATCTGCGGCGCCGTCATCAATTTTGCCCGCATACACGCAGTCAACCACGATATCCGGCATAATTTGCGGAGTCGTAAAAAATGCGGCATAAATCGATGCACCGCCCGAAATATACAAATCTTCGGGATAATCTTTGAGTTTTAAAGCATTATCGACCACAATATGATTGTCTTTATCAAACACTTCGCACGAGGTGTCATTGGCAAGCACAATAACTTTGCGCCCCATCAACACTTTTTGCGGCATTCCCTCATAAGTGCGGCGACCCATAACCTTAATCTGCCCTTCGGTCAAATTGCGAAAACGGCGCGTATCCGACGGCACTTTCCACGCCAAACCCGAGCCGGCACCGATAATGTTATCGCCTTTGTGGCGGCACCAAATTGCAACGATTGTCATAAAATATTCTCCTTTTTTGCTACGGTCAGTATAACAGCGCTTTTGGCGGATTAAAGCATAATCGATAAAAACGCACAGCTTTTCAGATTTTTTTCGGGGCAGAATGCGCTTAAATAAAAAAATGTTTTGATATTGCGAAAGATTCGCTTGACATCTGCCAATCAAAATATGTATATATAAGGGCAATGTTGAAAAATCGATGCATCATCGGTTTAATTTAGTATAAGGGTTTTAAATGAGCACGAGTCCGTTACAATTTATGCGTCAGGTCCGTCAAGAAGTGAAGAAAGTGACTTGGCCTACAAAAAAAGAAGTTGTGCCTGCCTGCACAATGGTTGTCATCTTAGTCGGCATCGCGACGGCGTTCTTTTTTGCCGTTGATATGTTTTTGGGCTGGGGTGTTGGTGAAATTTTGCAATTAGGAAAGTAGAAAATATGACAGCGCGTTGGTATGTTGTTAACGTATATTCCGGTTCGGAGAAAAAAGTTAAGGAATCTTTGGAAGAACAAGTAAAGTTCAAACATATGGAAGATAAGATTCTCGAAGTTTGGGTGCCGATGGAACAAGAGGCAAAAGATAAAAACAACGAGGCCGAAAAGGGTAAAAACAAAAAGAAAGAAGTGCAGCATAAGTTCTTTCCGGGGTATATCCTGGTTAAGATGGAATTGACTGACGAAACGTGGCTTATTGTTAAAAATACGGCGCGTGTCAGCGGCTTTTTGGGTAGCCGTAACAAACCGCAGGCCATTACCGAAGCGGAAGTCGAAAAAATTAAAAAACAAGTGGAAGAAAGTGCCGAGCGCCCTGTTTCTAACGTTAACTTTGAAATCGGCGAGCAGGTCCGTGTGACCGACGGCCCGTTTGAGTCGTTTGTCGGCACGGTTGATGAAATAGACACCGAAAAATCACGGCTTAAAGTTTCTGTTTCGATTTTCGGGCGCTATACGCCGGTTGAACTTGAATTTTCACAGGTTGAAAAAGCATAAACGGATTCCTTAAACAAAAAAGACGGTTGTCTTTGCGGCAATCGTCTTTTTTTTGTTGGAGGAAACTTAAAAATTTACATAAACGGATCCGGTGTAACCGCACCGCCGTTTTTCAGCAAATTACCTTCTTTGCGTTTGATTTTGTATGAAGATTCTTCACCTAAATTGCGCTCATAAATTTCACCATAGTTACCGACGATTTGAATGGCGTCGTCAAGCCACATCGGGCGCAAGCGCATTGCTTGCCACAATTCCGGATTATCGCCCATCAGGTTGCGGATTTCAGTGCTGTTATGCGCGCGGAAAAATTCAATATTTTTAGCCGTAATACCGTATTGCTCGGCTAATTGCAGCGCATTGATAATCCATTTGACGGCAATCGCAAAATCCATATGCTTTTGGTGCACGGTGGCATAAACCGGCGTGGTGGCAATAGATTTTGGGATAATTGTCATATAGCTCTTGGTCAACGCCTGTTTCATTCCGTTTAAATAAACCGCGCCGCCCGTCATCATTTCGCAACGTTTGAGCAAAAATGCCTCGCGTGCCTTGCGCACATTCGGGAACTTTAGATATTTTGTGTTGAGTTGGTATTTGGCGTTAAAGGCCTCAAAGTTGCGCAAATAATCAGAATCTTCGGCAACGCACATTTTTTTGTTTTCAAAATCTTCCGCTTTATCGCCTTTGGTATCGGCAATCAGCAGCATTTGCGGGTCATAATAAAGCAAACCGCTCGGAATAAGCTTGCCTTTGACATCGTATTTGGCGGCATACGGAATACCGCTCAACATCACGTCAACCTTGCCGCTTTCGAGCGCTTTGGAAACTTCCGAATCTTCAACATTACGCATATCGATTTTGTTGGCATCACCTAAAATTGCCAGCGCAATCGCACGGCAAAAATCGGTATCGATACCTGTCCAGTTATGGTCGGAAACATAGGCGTAGCATTTAAGCTGTGTGTTTGTTCCGCAACGCACACGACCCCGCTGTTTAATTTGGTCGACATAGCTGTTCGGGTCAATCGAGGCCGCAAGCATAGCTTGTCGCTCGCCGTATGTATCGATAACATCAGGGTCGGAGAATCGGCGCGTAATCAAATCGGCATTCGAGTCTTCTGCCATTCCTTCATCAAGCTTGGAGCCCTCGTCAATCTCTTTTGGGGCGACTACCGGTAAAACCTGAACCGAACCGTTACGAATACCGCGTTGCGACATTTGCGCCTGAGCATTTGACATCAGTGACATTAAAAAAGTAATCGATAAAATAAAAAATGCTTTCATTTTTATAACCGCCATGTTATTATATTTCTTGTTTTGATGATATTATCATAAGAGGTTTTAAAATGAAGTTAAAATATTTGTTGCGGCTTGCTTTGGTTCTTTTTATGACAATTTTAGGAGCAACCGCCGGATATGCCAAAGATTTTACCGTTGCCGAGGCACAAGCTTGGACTGATGGCAAAGGTCAAGAAATTTTGGAAATTATGACTTCTGAAAAATCGGCTGAAAAGCTGCAAAAACTTGATTCTTTGTTGCTTAATGATGTGGATTTGGATTATGCGGCACGTTTTGTGGTCGGTAAATATTGGCGCAAAATGACACCGGAACAGCAAGAAAAATATATTCCGCTGTTCAAAAGGTATACTTCCGCGCTCTATAAGGAGTATCCGCTCAATTTGGACAAGGGTGATGTGACTTATACGGTTGATAAGGTGATTACGGATAAAGATTCACAGTTTGTGCATTGCACGATTTTTATCAAGCAATTAGAAAAAAATGTTGATGATGCTTCAAAAGGCGGCGTGAAAGTGGTGTTTCGTTTGGTTAAAAACAACGGTAAGATTCAGGTGCGAGACCTGCAAATTATGGAAAGCGGCTTTTTGCACGCGTATCGCGAACGTTTTTATAAAATGATTTATGAAGATAATGACGAAGAAATCGAGTGGTTTTTGGAAGATTTGCAACAGCTGACCGACGATATGGAAGAAAAAAACGCCGAACAAGCGGAAGAATAAATGCCAAAATTATGTTTTATATGCAATTTTACTGTTGAATTTGCTAAGTAAAGTTTGTATGATGCCATAATTAACGTAACAGATTTAGGTAGAAAAAATGTCAGAAATAAAAGTAAGATTTGCGCCGAGCCCGACCGGATTTATGCATATCGGCAACACGCGGACGGCACTGTTTAACTGGCTACTCGCCAAAAAATTAGGGGGCAAATTTATGCTCCGCATTGATGATACGGACTTTGCCCGTTCTAAAAAAGAATATGAAGACGCAATGCGTGAGAGCTTAAAGTGGCTCGGTTTTGACTGGTGCGAAGAAGCGCGTCAGTCGGCACGTTTTGAACGTTATGATGCTTTGCGTGATAAATTGATTGCCGAAGGGCGCATTTATCCGTGCTATGATACACCGGAAGAATTGCAAATTAAACGCAAACGTGCGATGGCCAAAGGCGAAGCGCCGATTTATGACCGGCAGGCGTTGCGTTATACACCGGAAGATATTGCCAAATTTGAAGCAGAAGGGCGCAAACCGCACTATCGTTTTAAGCTGAATGCCGGCACAATCGAATGGGAAGATATTGTGCGCGGACATTGTCAGTATGAGGCGGAAAAACTCAGCGACCCGATTATTATTCGTGAAGATGGCAGTTATCTTTACCATTTTCCGTCTTGTGTCGATGATTCCGATTTCGGCATAACCCATATTGTGCGCGGCGAGGACCACGTTACCAACACGGCGGCGCAAATTCAGATGTTTGAAGCCATCGGCGGTAAGGTGCCGACATTTGCGCATTTGCCGCTGTTGACCGGCGTGGAGGGCAAACTCTCAAAGCGCTTAGGAAGTTTGGGTGTGCGTGAACTCAAAGCCGAAGGGGTGGAGGCATTGGCAATTTGCTCTTTCTTGGCTAAGCTCGGCACTTCTGACGCGATTGAGCCATATTATTCGCTTGATGAATTGGCCGAATCGCTTGATTTTGCCAAGCTCGGTCGTTCGCAACCGAAGTTTGATGAAGAAGAACTCAAGCATTTCAACACCAAGTTTGTGCGCTCGATGCCATACAATATTGTTAAAGGCCATGTCGAAGTCAGCGAAGAATTTTGGAATGAAGTGCGCCCGAATTTGAATGTGGTTGATGATATTAAAATGTGGGCGGATATTTGCCATAAAGAAGTGACACCGGTTATGGAAGATAAAGCGCTTACCGACTTAGCAGCCGCCGTTTTGCCGGCAGAACCGTGGAACGAAAACACGTTTAACGAGTGGCTGAATGTGGTCAAACAACAAAGCGGTAAAAAAGGTAAAGAGCTGTTTCACCCGATACGCAAAGCATTAACAGCGCTTGATAACGGACCGGAATTGAAAACTCTGTTGCCGCTTATCGGTTATGACAAAGCTCTGAAACGTCTTAAAGGGCAAAAAGCATAAAGGAAAAAAATATGATACAGATACAACTGCACGACACTTTGAAACAGCGGAAAGTTCCGTTTGTGCCGATTGACGCAAACAATGTGCGTATGTATGTTTGCGGACCGACCGTTTATGACAAGGCGCACCTCGGCAACGCCAAAACGCCGGTGGTGTATGATGTATTGTATCGTTTGTTGTGTTATGTCTATGGCAAAGAACATGTTACTTATGTTTCAAACATTACCGACGTTGACGATAAGATTTTGAACAAACATAAAGAAACCGGCAAATCAATCAGAGAAATTACCGAGCAGACTTATAATTGGTATATTGAGGATATGGCAAAGCTCAATGTGTTGGCGCCGAATTATCGTCCGCGCGCTACCGAATATATCGACGATATGATTGTTTTGGTGGAAAAATTGCTTGAAAACGGTCACGCTTATGAAGCCGACCATCAAGTGTTGTTTGATGTTGATTCAATGCCGGCATACGGGCGGCTTTCCGGTCGTTCAATGAAAGAAATGCTTGCCGGTGCGCGCATCGAAGTTGCCGATTATAAAAAGAATCCGGCGGATTTTATTTTGTGGAAGCCGTCAGAAGCCGACCAGCCGGGGTGGAACAGTCCGTGGGGATACGGTCGTCCGGGGTGGCATTTGGAATGCTCAGCGATGAGTTCTAAGTTACTCGGCAGCGATTTTGATATTCACGGCGGCGGTTCCGATTTGATTTTTCCGCACCACGAAAACGAATTGGCGCAGTCGTGCGGTGCGTTTTCGGGAACACACTTTGCGCATTATTGGGTGCATACCGGTATGCTGATGATTAACGGTGTGAAGATGAGTAAGTCGCTCGGCAACTTTTACACAGTGGAAGAAGTGCTGGCAAAAGCACCGGCAGAAGCGTTGCGTCTTTTGTTTTTAACGACGCACTATCATCAACCGTTTAACTTTACGTTTGAGGGCTTGCAGAACGCCAAAGCAATTTTGGATAAGTTCTATAATGCGCTTTTGAAAAATGCCGATGTGCCGACGGTAAAAGTTGAACCGAATCCGAAAATTGTCGCAGCGTTGGCCGATGATTTGAATACCCCGCTTGCGCTGTCGTATTTGCACGAAACGGTCAACAATTTGAATAAGGCGGAAACCTCGGAAGAACGTTCGACACTCAAGTCAGAGCTGTTGGCTAACGCTTATTTGCTCGGGCTTTTGTATAATGAGCCGGAAACGTGGTTTAAGGGCGATGACAGCGCTGACGAATCGGCGGAAATAGAGGCGCTGATTCAAAAACGCGCCGATGCCAAAAAGAATAAAGATTGGGCAACCGCCGACGCTATTCGCAATGAACTGAAAGAACGCGGTATCATTTTGGAAGATTCGCCATTAGGTACGACTTGGAAAAAGGCGTGAATTTTCAATTTTGCAAATAAAAAAGACACCGGCTGAAAGGATAAGGACCGGTGTCTTTCTTTGTGCTCTTTTTGTAAGGAGATTTTGAAAGGAGACGAGCACTCAATGACTATGGTGTTATAAAAACATATAACTGCGTCAAAACGTGACGTATATGATTGCAGAAACCCAAAAATATTTTGCGAAAAAGTTGATACAATATTGTAATGCCGAAAGCATTACGAACAGTGCGTATGAATTAGAAAAGGCATTCGGCAACAAAGATTTCGGAATTTTGTTGAGTGTTGCCTAAAAAAACGTGTTCCGTCATCCGCATGAAGCGGTGGTAACCATAGCCGTCGTTGATAAATATTTGCGTGATTATGAAGAGCAAACCGATAAAAATGCGACAACATACAAGGCGTTTTATAAGGTTTATGTCGGTGCTTTCCGTAAAACGCATACTAACAGCCCGATACACGATTTATCAGCAGAGAAGGCCAATGAAATTTTTGAAAAAATAGAAATGATGAAGGGGAATGTTATCGTTGCAAAAATGTTGAAGCGCCGTTCGTGAAGATATTTATTGCGCAATGGTTTCTTCATTGGCAAACACGTTAAGGAAGATACGCCTGAGAAAGCTCAGCAGAAATCAGGTATTTTATTTACGGCAATTGATACGATTATGAAATCCGAAAAAGATGTTTCAAGGCGTAAAGATTTATCGGACAGCTTGGAAAAATAATGTTTCGCAATTATGGCAAGCGCCCGTCGGATTATGACGGACGTTTTGTTTGGTGCAAAATCAATCGATTTTGACCGGCCGAGTGTTAACGGCACACATTTCCGACTTCAGGCGGATACATTCATTTAAGCAATCGCTGAAATATTGATAAGGTGTCGGTAAGATTTTGCCGTTTAATTCTACATACATATTTTTCTTCCAATGATTAAAGTTGATGTTCATTTTTAATGATAAACTTTAATGACAACAGAATATGACGTATTTTATAGAATATACCAATTTTACAGAAATTTAATTAATCAGTAACTCCGGAGCAGTTTGTGAATGTCGCCCAGATGCGATAACGGAAGATTATTCGGCTGCATGACGGTATAATCAGGCGCCGAAACGGTAAAATGCGCTGTATTTTGCGAAAGTATTTGCGCTAAAACGCATATTGTCAGCAACATAAGAAGATGTAGCATAATACAATGGTGATTTGTTTGCATTCGTGTCCTTTGGTATATAATATGTTATATATTAAATAGCACAAAATTATTTAAATGCAACTACTTTTTTAATTTATGTTTTTATGCGCTTTTTAATTTGTTTTTATCAATTTATGGGAAATAAAAAAATATTTTTCGCTTTTTAACGCATAAAACGAGAAAAAAATTCAACTTATAGTTTGTATAAAGCGCTTTTTTAATTTGACAATGACTGCCGGCATATTATATTTGAACAACTAAGTAATAAAAGGTGAGGTGAAAAATGGTTAAAGGAAAGTCAATCAGAGGCAGAATGGATGATAATGAACCAAATCCGATTGATGTGCATGTCGGAAAACGCATTCGTTTGCGACGCACGATTTTGCATATTACGCAGCAACAAATGGCGGACAGATTGGGTTTGACGTTTCAGCAAGTGCAAAAATATGAAAAAGGCGCAAATCGCGTCGGCGCAAGTCGCTTGTGGGATATCAGCAAAGTGCTGAAAGTGCCGATGGGATTCTTTTTTGAAGATATGGACGATGATGTTGCGCGCCTCAGCCCGAGAATGCTGAGTATTGATCCGGATGTGATGATGGTTGCGGAAAAATCGCATTCTTTAGATGAAGATCCGATGAAACGCGCGGAAACATTAGAGCTTGTTCGCGCATATTATAAAATTCCAAACCGCCGCGTTGCCAAGCAGTTGTTTGATTTGATGGTTGCACTTTCAAAGTCTACTGCCGGATTGGCGCATGTAGATGAACGCGATGACGATGATGACAACGAATAATTTAAATTCAAAACCGAAGTTTTTCGGTCGGCGCAAAGGACGTGTTATACATAAGGCAAAAAGTTTTCTGCTCGAAAGCTTTTTGCCGCGCATTTTGGTAGATACGACGCCCAAAAATAATATCGCAGATTGCTTTGGTGAACCAAAACAAAAGTATTGTCTGGAAATCGGTTTCGGTGACGGTGACCATCTGGCGGCTTTGGCCAAAAGAGAGCATAATACCGGCTTTATCGGCGTTGAAGTCTATCGCAACGGTGTGGCGCAGCTTTTGTCGCTTTTGACCGGTATAAAAGACGGAAATGCCTCGGATTTGGCTCAAGAAATCGGGTTGACTGAAGGCAGAGTTGACAATGTGCGGGTGTTTGATGATGATGTACGTTTGTTGTTTGTCGCTCTGCCTGATGCGTCATTTGATAAGATTTATTTGCTGTTTCCGGATCCGTGGCCGAAAAGTCGTCACGCTGAGCGGCGTTTTATCAATGCGGATAACTTGCGTGAAATTGCGCGTTTGTTGAAACGCGGCGGAGTTTTTCAGGTGGCGACCGACCATCCGATTTATAAGCGTTGGACGTTAGAACAATTGCGGACGAATCCGGATTTTAAGTGGACCGCAAAGGGTTCCGATGATTGGCGTAATCCGCCGGCAGACTGGGCTGAAACAAAATATCAGCGCAAAGCACTTCGTGAGGGACGGCGACCGGTGTTTTTTGAATTTGAACGGCTGTAAATCAGTTTAATTGTTGAAGCGCCCGATGCAATGTGTCGCGGCGTTTTTTGTTGCTATTTTCAGTTATCGATTTATTATAAAGGTAGAGCAACATAAACAATCTGACGGCAGAAGTCATATTAAGGTTGTGGCTACGGGTTTCGCAGATATGTTCGAGCAGAGTTCGACGCCTGATTTTTTCGTGTTCACATACAGCATTAAAGATGTCCCACTCTAAATTTGTCAGGCGCATACTTGTTTTTTTCTTATGAAAAGTAACAACTTTGTTTGTCAGTATAATCATAACACTTCTCATCGGTTGTTTTTTTTATTTAAATAAATTAAAAAACAATAAAAATACTGTATATATCTCTAAATTCATTTTATTTTTTTACTTGCCACTTGTCACCTGCTATAATATCCTTTTAACATTTTATAAAATGTAGTCTTTTTAAGCCCTGTTTTCTTCATAAACTCCTTTGTAGTTATACTTCCCTTATGCCACAATTCAT
>CAMAJR010000025.1 GCA_945835885.1 uncultured Alphaproteobacteria bacterium | reverse complement strand
CAATATATTAAATATATAACATAAATCCTATATTGTAAAATGATATTTTTCCTATTGACATAAAAAGAAAAATCTTATAATAAGGCATTGAAAGGGGAAAAATATGATAAAATCAGAGATGAAAAAAAATATGGCGGTTAAACGCGGGTATGTGATTGATAACAAAGGTAGATTACGGCATAAAACCGCGTTGGATAAGTATTATGAAAGCGGAGTTTTGGCTTTGATACAAAGTCCGTTCAGTGCAGAACAACGTAAAAGAGCCGGTGAAATATTGGCCCGCGATTATTATCTCGGACACTATAACACCCTGCAGTCAATCAAGTATTACGAATCGAACATAAAAAGCACCGGAGAAAGAGGTATTGAAATATCTTTATACTATAAAAACAAATATTTAGAGGCAATAAAGAGCATTCCGCACGAGTTTCGTGAAGCTGTTTTGCGTGTGTGTGTAGAAGATAAAAAGTTAGTAGATAAAAAAGAAAAAACTGATAAAAATCTTATGGATAAAAATATTGTATTTTATCGAAAAATGTTGCTGGTGCTTGGTTTGGAGAGATTGCTAAAATATTATTTGCAAAAAAATAAAAAAAGTTCTTGACATTTGGTAACTGATATGATAAGAAAATTATTAGAATCGAAAAATGTAATCATAAAAAAACGATTTATCGGCGGAAATATATCCGCCTTTTTTAATATCACTATCGGCAGACAGTGATAATTTTTTTCAAAAATAACAACGGGGTATCGAATGTATAAGGCGATTACGGACCGGATAATCGTTCGGCTGAATGATTGTCCGCAAACAAACAAAATTAAATTGCCCGAAAGCGCATCGCGCAACACGGGAACGGTGCTTAATACCGGTCCGGCCGTGCGTGGTGTGCATTCCGGCGATGAAATTATTTTTCACGTTTTTGACGAGTTGCCGTTGCCTCAAAAAAATTTGGCGGTGGTGCGCGAAAAAAGCGTTTTGGGAATTATTGAAAAAAATAAATTAAATGAAAGGAGAATTTATGACACGACAAGCAAGCAGTAACCGTAAGCTTTTACGGGATAAATGGCAGCAAAAAATTCAAGCGGCAGAAAAAAAATATGCCGAATATTATGATTTGACGACGGAAATTCGCGAATATTATCGTAACACTCGTCGTCGCAATAAACAAAACATCTTTTGGGCAACGGTGGAAACACTGAAACCGTTTTTATATTTCAAACAACCGACACCGTTTGTGATTCGCAGCAGTAAAACAGCGGGAGAGGTTGAAAATTTGGCGGCAACGATTTTGGAACGAGCGCTTTATTGGAATATGAAACAATTTGATTTTGACAGTGTGGTCAAATACGCCCGCAATGACTTTTTGCTTTCCGGTATGGGAATATTGTGGGAGCAGTATAATCCGAGTTTTTACAGGGTAGGTGACGCGTTTTTGAAAAATCACGAACAAGCGGACACGGTATATATCAATCCGACCAATTTTTTAGCAGACACACAGCAGGTTGATGTGTGGGAAGATGTGACTTGGGTTGCGCGCAAA
This sequence comes from uncultured Alphaproteobacteria bacterium, assembly GCA_945835885.1. Taxonomy (GTDB): domain Bacteria; phylum Pseudomonadota; class Alphaproteobacteria; order RF32; family CAG-239; genus RUG410. The sequence continues at coordinate 18,806 of CAMAJR010000025.1, read as the reverse complement.
ACTTGTTTGGATTTGAATGAAGTGGCGGAAAATTTTGCACCGGAAATTGCGGATTATTTGTGTGCGCGATATGGCGATACGGCACGGATTACGGTGTATGAAATATGGGATAAACCGACAAAATCGGTATATTTTTACAGCCCGGAATATACGGTCGATTTTCTTGATGTATATGAAGATACGCTCCATTTGAGCGGATTTTTTCCTTGTCCGAAACCGATTATGGCAACGCTTGCAAATGACGGCATTATTCCGGTTCCGGACTATGTGGAAATTAAAAATCTGCTTGATGAACTTGACGGCGTGAACAATCGGATGCGCTTGACGATGCAGGCACTTAAGGTTTCTGGCTGCTATGACGGCAGTTTTCCCGAACTCGCCAACATCTTGGATAAAGACGTGACACTTATTTCGCTCTCGGACTTTGAAAAACTTAAAGATGCCGGCGGTATCAGAGGAATTATTGATTTTGCACCGATTGAACAATATATTTCGGCGCTTTCGATTTTGGCTCAAAGACGGCAAACGTTAATTGAATCAATCTATGAAGTGACCGGAGTCAGCGACATTATGCGCGGCTCGTCAAAAGTTGGAGAAACGGCAACGGCAGTGACTCAAAAAACCAATTTCGGCACACTCAGAAATCAAGACCGTCAAAATGATATGCAACGTTTTTTGAAAGATTTGCTCAAAATAAAAGCAGAAATTATATGCGAGCAATTTGCACCGGAGTTTTTGCTCTCGTTTCTGCATCCCAACGAATGCAAAGATATGGAAAAAGCATTGCGTGCCGTAAAACTTTTGAAGTCGGATAAATTACGTTCAATGGTTATCGATTTGGAAACAGACGGTTGTTTCGACCTTGAAAAAGATGAGCAAAAAACACTCAATGTGCTGAAAAATGTGCATGAAATCATTGCTCAGGCGTTTGGTATTGTATCGCAACAACCGGCATTGTTGCCGCTTTATCGGCAAATGCTTGAAAGTGCGGTCGCAACTATGCCGCGTGCGCGTCGATTTGATGCGGTGATGGAACAGGCATTCGGCAAAATCACGCAAGAATTAAATGCGCCGGAAGCAAAAGAAACAGCGCCTGATAACGCTGTTTTGGTATTGCAAAAACAAAAGAACGACCAAGATTTTGCAATCAAAAAAGAACAGAACGACATTAAGCGTGAAGAACTTAATTTGAAAAAAGCCGAAACTTTGGCTCAATTAACGGAAAAACAATCATAAACGGAGGAAAAATAAAATGGCATACGATGCAAGAGGAAATTTTGTTCGCATTCATAATTGGGAACAAGACAGATTAAATAATGTTGAAATTGCCAGTGATAGGCATGATGAGGAAGATGATAACTTTGCTGCCGGATTGAGCGCTTGTTTGCTGCGCGACGGAAGAGCGGCAATGACCGGCAATTTGCAGATGAACGGTTATCGCATAACCGGTGTCGGGACGGGAACGGCATCTACCGATGCGGTCAACAAAGCGCAATTAAACACCAAGCAAAATATAATAACCGGTGCTGCTTCAACTATTGCAAGTTCGAATTTATCGGTATTGCGTGCGCTTATATCTAACAATAACGGAAAAGTAGAGGTGTCGGCGGTAACGGCAACCGAACTCGGATATCTGGACGGCGTAACGAGTGCAATCCAAACACAGCTTAATACCAAAATTACGGCTACATTTGTTAATGGCGTAAGCGGTTCTTGGAAAGATAATAAGAATAATTTTTTAATCAACAGAGGGCGGGATAAAATACCAGCAAATGTAAATGTGTTTCAAATTACATTTCCGGAACCGTTTAAATCGACAAACTATTCTTTTGTGGGCATTGCCACCGATGACAGAAACAGCGGCTATTCTTATGATGCTATTAACGGCGTTACCGACCGGCAAAAAACATACATAAAAGTATATACTTGGTATGGGAATCAGGACATTGATTGGATTGCGATGGGCTATTAAAAAAGGAGAAAGATAATGTATAAAAATTGGAAAATATTAAAATCAGAATACGATGAAAATAAAGTTGAGTATGCAGCCGTTGCCGAATGGTGTAATAAAAATCAACAATACACGATTGTTGAAAACGGCGATTATTACGAAGTTCAGCCGATACCGGAGCCGACAGCGGAAGAAAAAGCAATATTTGTGCGTTCAAAACGCGACTATTTTTTGAACGAATATGTCGATAAATATGCGGCAAATCCGTTGCGATGGGCAGATATGAGCGAACAAAAACGGCAAGATATTGCAAAATATCGTCACTATCTGCTTAATATTCCGCAAAGTGCGGGATTCCCTGATATTGAAATCAAAACATTTGAGGAGTGGAAAAATGACGGGAACAGTGCAGAATAACATCATTACGGTGCGTCAGGGCGACAGCTTTGCGCTCAATATTGAAGTAAAAGACAAATGTAAGCCGGTTGATTTGACGGGAGCAACAATCACAATGCAAGTGCGTGACACGGTTGCTGGTAATATTTTGTTTGGTATTGAGGCAACACCGGTCGATGCCTTAAACGGGAAAGCGGCTTTAGTGATAACACCGAGTGAAACAAGCAATCCGGTCGGCGATTATGTGACGGATATTCAACTGACCGGTGCCGACGGCTCAGTCAACACGATTTTTCCGGCAGACGTGAACAAAATCGGCACGTTCAGGATTACGGCGCAAGTAACGGAGGTATAAATGGCAAGTTATGAGCTGGAAAGCGTAAATTTAGAAGTAAATATTGCCGCCGATTCAAATATAAGCGCAAATATTACCGATGCTCAGTCGCTTAGTGTTACGCTTGGAAAAGCGGCAGAATTTAATGTCGGACAAGCCGTAACATATATTGAAAGCGGTAAGGCGGAGGTGCAAGCGGCGGTTGTTGAGGGTATGGCCGCTTTTGATTTGAACGCCGAGCAAAAGGTCGCAGATTTTAATGATAATGCCAGCAATAAAACCGCAGCATATAATCAGAATGCAAGCGATAAAACCGATGCTTTTAACACAAACGCGGAAAATCAATTTGACGACTACAACGCAAACGCAAGCAATAAATTGAATGCGTATAATGATAATGCCACTGCAAAATCGGCGGATTATGACAATAATGCGGCAACAAAAACGCAAGCATATAACGACAATGCAACCGCTAAAACTACGGCATTCAATGACAATGCGGCAATTAAGCAAGCGGCGGTTGATGCATCGGCAGATGCAGCGGCGGCACAGGCAGAATTGGCAAAACAATGGGCGATAGGCGAGCCGAGTGAGCCAAGCGGATATTCGGCGAAATATTGGGCGGAACAAAGCGCATCCAGTTTATCCGGCTTGCAAAGCGATGTTGCGGGCATAAAGGCGGTTATTCCGGCAAGCGCGACCACAGGCAATAAATTGACCGATAAAAGCTATGTTGATACGGGGTTGAGTGATAAGCAGGACACACTTGTTTCCGGTTCAAACATTAAGACAATAAATAATCAATCTATACTCGGTAGCGGTGACTTAAATGTTACGGCATCAACGGCGTGGGGTAACATCACCGGCACATTAAGCAATCAGACTGATTTACAAAATGCACTCGATACCAAGGCGAACAATGCCGATTTGGCGAGCGTTGCAACAAGCGGCAGTTATAATGATTTATCAAACAAACCGGATTTATCTGTTTATGCACTTGATAATGCAGTTGTGCATTTATCTGGTAATGAAACAATATATGGAGATAAGTTTTTTAGAGGACAGACACAATTTACGGCGGGGGTAGGTATAAGTTTCAAAACTTCTGCAGATGATGAATATTATGTAATGAGAAGTAGTGGTGCGCCATCAGCTGGTTGTGGACTCTTTTTGAACAATAGTGTATCAAATGCTGCTTTTAATGTTGCAACAAACAAAATCACAATCGGTTCAGGCACTATTTTGCCGAACTCAGTAACACCGGCAACCAGTGATTCCTCGACACGAATAGCCACAACTGAGTATGTAAAAAGTAATTTATCGAATTATGTTAGTTTAGCAGGAAATCAAACTATCAGTGGAATTAAGGCATTTGCGTCAGACCCATATATTAAAAATGATGGACCTTTTTTGTATTTAGCAAATACGGCACAAACAAAAGGCACAGCACCAAGTGCAGATGTATGGGGTGCTGTTACTTTTCAGGATGCAAATGGTAATTTAATGGGTAGATGTCGACAAATTTATGCTTCTAGTAAAAGAAATACGGTTGCACTTCAAGTTCATAAAGCTAATTCAAGTAGTGATACAGATTCCGTTTCTATAGGTATTGTTTATCCGGCGAGTGGAAATCCGTATGTGGAAACTGGTGCATATTTCAGACCAAGCTCGAATAATTCTCTTAATTTAGGCGATTCTTCTCATCGTTGGAAACAGCTTTATGCCGGAACAACAACTATTTCAACATCTGATGAACGATTAAAACAAGATATTGAAAATATATCTGATGAAATTCTTGATGTTTGGGGTAAAGTTAAATTTTATCGGTATAAATTCAAAGATGCGGTTGCCGAAAAAGGAGAAAATGCGCGTTATCATACCGGTTTGATTGCTCAACGCATTGAACGGATATTTGCCGAACACGGCTTAAACGCATTTGATTACGGTTTGTTATGTTATGATGAATGGCAAGAACAAAAAGAAGAAAAAGATGAAGAAGGTAATATTATTACACCGAAAATCGAAGCAGGTAATCGGTATTCTTTACGCTATGAAGAATGTTTGTGTATGGAAGCGGCATATCAAAGATACAGAGCTGATAAAATAGAAGCACGCTTAGCGGCGTTGGAAGCGAGGGTATAGATGGATTGGTTGCAATTTTTACAAGTTATCTGTGTGCCGGCCTTTGGCTGGCTTTTTTATAAGCTCGGCGAAACACGCAAAGAACTCAACGATTTTAAGGTTGAGGTTGCCAAAGAAAGCGTTTTGTATGCGCAACGCTATGCTTTGAAAGAAGATATTCAGCGTATGGAAAACAAACTCGATGATTTGCGTGATTTGATTATTGAAGAAATGAAGAAAAAAACAAAAAGGAGTGCATAAAATGTCTGATTTGGATATTTTGGCGCGCACCATTTACGGCGAAGCGCGCGGTGAAGGTGCGGAAGGTATGGAAGCGGTGGCGTGCGTCGTGATGAATCGCTATCGCTCACACAAATGGTATTGCGGCTATACTTGGATGAACGGGATGAAGGTTCCGAGTGTGGCGCAAACTTGCCTCAAACGTTTTCAATTCAGTTGTTGGAACAAGAATGACCCGAACCTTGATAAAGTGCTGAAAGTAACGGCGCGTGATAAGCAGTTTCAAGAATGTTTGCTGATTGCCGAGCGGGCGCTTTCGGGCGAACTCAAAGATTTTACGCACGGTGCGACTTATTACCATACGCGCGATGTCAAGCCGTATTGGGCTAAGCAAAAATCACCGTGTTACGAGGTCGGAAAGCATCTGTTTTATCGGGAGGAAACAAATGGGTAAAAATAAACATTACCAATTTTGGCGGTGGCTGATTTTGACGATTGTGCGCATCAAAAAACTTTATGCATTGGCGTGGGGTATCGTGATTTTGCTGATTATTGCCTGCATTAAGACCGATGTGGTGCGTTTGTTCGGGAGTTTGTTGCCGTGAAAACAGTGCTTATTGCTGTCAGTGCGGTGATTTTATCGGCATACGGCGGATATTTATACGGTAAAAGTCAGGCAAAAACGCAAATTATCGAAAAAGAAGTGGAGGTTATCAAATATGTGGCGCAAAAAAGAGCTAAGATTCAAGCACATCCGAATGCTTCTCGCACTGAGCTTATTGAGCTCATGCGCAAGGGCAAATTGTGAGCCGCTGACTTTGCCGCAGTTCCCGTATGCCGGAGCAAAAGTGGCAGATGAAGCGGAGGGGTTGAGCGCAGAGGAGTTTCCCAACCTTTGGGAGTGGTTTGCTCGGCTCAATAAATTGCGGCAGGAATTAGAAAATTGAATCACAAACAGGAGGCAAAATGGCAAAAAAGAAAATAGCGGCGGCGTATTCGTTTGCCGAAAGTTTTGAAATGTTGAACAAACTGCAAAAAATGGCGATTGACGAAGGTAATATCAGTTTAGCGCTCAAGGCCGAAGAACTGAAATGCAAAATTGCCGCGTTGCAGGCAGATAAGGAAAATCATTTAACAAATGAAAATTTAACCGGTATTTTGGTGGATTTTATCAATGAAGAACAAAGTAATAGCAAAAATTCCGAAAGTATTCGAACCGCTGATAAAACAAAAGAAAAGGTATAAGCTTTATTACGGCGGGCGTGCCGGCGGTAAAAGTTATGCTTTTGCCGACAGCTTGTTGTTTTTGGGGCGGATGAAAAAACTGCGGATTGCCTGTATGCGCGAAATTCAGGACAGCATCAAGGATTCGGTGCATAAACTCTTGAGTGACCGCATCGGCTTGTATAATTTGATTGACTATAGAATTACGGAAACGCAGATTATCAACAAAATCACCGGCACAAGTTTTATTTTTAAGGGGCTTCAGGCACAAAGCATCGGGAATATTAAATCCCTTGAAGGTGTAGATATCGTATGGTTAGAGGAGGCACAAAAAATCAGCAAAAAAAGCTGGGAAATTTTGGACCCGACCATCCGTAAAGCCGGCTCGGAAATTTGGATTTCGATGAACAGAGAAGAAGAATACGACCCGGTATGGAAAGCGGTTGCATCTCATCCGGACGAGCGAACTTTGGTGGTTAAGGTCAACTATACCGATAATCCGTTTTGCCCCGAGGAAATGAAGTATTTGGCTGAAAAATGCCGGCAGGAAAATCCCGAGGAGTTTGAGCATATCTGGCTTGGCGCGCCGATTGCCGCCGGCAGTCATAAACTTATCGCTTATAACGCGGCGCATACGGCAACGCAAACGCAACTGATGGGTTCCTCTTCGCCGCTCATTATCGGACTTGATGTGGCGCGGTTCGGTGACGATAAGACGGTATTTTGTTTTAGAAAAGGGCGCTGGTGTATGGATTTTAAGTGCTTTGCGCAACTTGACAATGTAGCGGTGGCAAATCAGGCAACGCATTATATTCGTGATTTTAAGCCGGCGCGCGTGTTTATTGATGCCGGTGGTGTCGGTGGCGGTGTGGTCGATATTTTGCATGACCGCGGGTTTAAAAAAATCGTGCGCGCTGTTATGTTCGGCTCTAAGGCGATTAACGATGACCGCTATCATAATCGTCGGGCCGAAATGTGGGACGAGTTGCGGCAGTGGCTTAATGCCGAGCCGGCGGTGAAGATTCCGAACGATGAAAATTTATGTGCCGAACTGTGTGCCGTCAACAAAAAATATGACAGTCGCGGACGCTTGCAACTTGAAGAAAAAGATGAAGTTAAAAAACGATTGGGACGCTCGCCGGATATGGCAGATGCGTTGGCTTTGACTTTTGCCGAACCGGTGTATGATTACGGTGACGCACAATACGTCGGACTAAAAGAAAACAGTATCGAAAATCTGTTTCGTGCTGATGTCAAAAGCAACAAAAACAATTCGTGGTAAGGAAAAACAATGACATACGTTTCAAAACAATTCGCGGAAGAAGTTATTCTTCCGGACGGGTCTGTCGCATCGTCAGTCGCCGATGTTGACAAGTATTTACGCACAAGCGGTTTAGCGCGTGCCGGCGACTATTCGCCCGAATATATCAACAATGTTCGGGCGCAAAACGAAAAACGGCGGCAAGAAGAACTTTTTGCCGATTTTTTATACAATTACAAAAGGATGATATGGAAATGAGTGAATTACGAGAAGTGATTGAACGTCAGTTTAAGGCGCACGGCCTTTTGTCCGACGCCGAAAACAAAGAACTTTCTCCGGAAGCACCGGCCGTAGAATCAGCTGAAACTTCAACCAAAGAAACGGCTGTTTCTACACCGCCGGAGTATCCGGAAGAATTTGCGTCCGAATTTAAGAACCTGCCGCAAAAATGGCAGGATTTTTTATGCGAACGCGAAGCCGAAAATAAGAAACAAATCGCAGAATATCGCACCAAACTCGATGCCTATAATGTTGTGGAAACATTGTTCGGCAACCGTCGCGGTCGCTTGGCCGAAAAAGGTGTTCAAACCGTCAGTCAATGGTTGCAGGGACTGGCTTGGCTCGATACGGCTATGGATATAAATCCGGCTGAAACGCTTGCCGCGGTTGCCGTTGTCTACGGTGTAGATTTGAACACAGCAAAACAGGCGCAAACGGCGGCAAGTCCGGCGATAATGGCGCGTGTCTGTCAATTGGAACGCACTTATAATGATTTGACTTCTTATCTTCGTGAAATGCAAAATCGCAATTTTAACAACACTTTAAGCGCGTTTGGCCGGCAAACCGACCGCGAGGGCAATTTGTTGCACCCGTATTTTGAACAGGTAAAGCAGAGCATTTGCGATTTGCTTAAATCCGGCACGGTCGAGGATATCGAGGCGGCGTATCAAAGCGCCTTGTGGCTTGACCCGTCGGTCAGAAAGGAATTGGTGAAAAAACAAATCGATTCCGAAGCAGAAGCGGCGGCAACCTCTCAAAAAGCCGTTTTTGCACTCAAGGGTAAAGCCGAAAAACCCGAGCGAGAGCTGACCTTAAGGGAAACAATCGCTAAAAATATGGCAAAATATGTGGATTAACTTTTTAAGAAAAGGATAAAAATATGACATTAAAATACAATGATATGCTGACGCATACTTTGGAAGAACGCACCGGTAATTTGCATGACAATATGTCAAAAAACAGCGCTGTGCTTAATCGCTTAAAAGAAAAAGGAAATATGAAAAAGATTTCCGGCGGTACCAAAATTTTGGAAGAATTGGAATACGGCGAAGGCGATATGGTATGGTATTCGGGTTATGATACCATCACTTATCAGCAAAAGCAGTTGTTCACGGCGGCAGAATACGCACTTAAGTTATGTGCGGTTCCGGTAGCGATTTCCGGCGAAGAACTTTTGATGAACAGCGGTGAAGAACAAATTATGGATTTGTTTGAAAAGCGTGTCAATAATGCCGAAAAAACGCTGATAAAAAAAATGTCGGCAGCAGTCTACGGCGACGGCACCGGCTCATCGGGCAAAGAAATCGGCGGTTTGGCACTTTTGGTGGCCGATGACCCGACAAGCGGCACGGTCGGCGCAATCAACAGAGCCGAAGTCGGTAATGAATTTTGGCGCAATCAGGTAACAAGTGCGGCAATTACCAAAGATAATATCTTGCAAAAAATGAACGAACTCTATTTGAAGTGTTCGCGCGGCAGCGACAAACCGGATTTGATTGTCGGTGATGATGCGTTATATACGCTTTATGATTCGACCTTGATGGATTTACAACGCTTTTGTGATTCCAAAGTAGCTGACAGCGGCTTTTTGAGCTTAAAGTTTAAGGGCGCCGATGTGATTTATGACGGCGGACAGGGCGGTAATTGTCCGACCAATCACATGTATTTCTTAAACACCGATTACATTTATCTGCGCACCCATCGCGACCGTGATATGAAGGTTATCGGCGGCGATAGAACGGCAGTCAATCAAGATGCGCTCTATCGCATTATCGGTTGGGCCGGCAATATGACGATGAGCAATGCGGCATTGCAAGGTGTTTTAATCAATACTTCTGCAACCGAGAGCGATTCGGCCGGCAGCTAAAACTGTTAACAATGTTTTCACACGAAAGAGGGCGGATAATATCCGTCCTTTTCCGTGTGAACAAATATATAACGGAAGGATAAAAAATGGATATGGATTTTGCGTTGTTTCGTCAGGCGGCGGACAATATCAACGACGAGCGCAACGTTCGTGCGCGTTTTTATGATAAGGCGGTGAAAACCGAACAAACAACGGCTAACGGCTTGCCGGTGTTTAAGAATGTAACATACATCGAAATTCGGCTCAAAGATAACAATACCGAAGTATTTAATCAGCCGGCAACGGCAGAAAAAATAAAGCGTTTTCCGCGAGAATACGAAATGTATTTAAGTGCCAAAAAGCAAGTGGCGGAAGGAACACCGCTTGAACAGTTTGCATTTTTGTCGGCAGCGGAATTGGCAACCTGCCGCAACCGCGGTGTGTTCTCGGTTGAAACACTGGCCGGACTGAGTGCGGAAAAAGTGCAAAGTTTGTGTTTGCAAAACGAACACCGATTGGCGAATTTATTTTTGCAACAAGCGCATAATAATAAGGCGGTGGCCGATTTTGCCGAGTGTGAAGCCGAATATAAGGCACAAATCGAAAAATTGAATAAGAAAATCGAAATTTTACAGCAACAAATTGCAAAAACAAAACAAACACAAAAGCGTTATAAAAAGGGAGAATAATTATGAAAACAATCTTGGAGATATGTCGCGAAGTTGCAGATTTGGCGGCAGTCAAACGACCGAATGATTTGTTTGGCGGTTCGGGGCAGCAAGACAGTATTTTTTTGAGTGTGGCGAAATCCTCGCTCGACAGCTTGCTCAGATACGGCGATTGGCAGGAATTAACCAAAGAAGCGTGGTTTTTGACGGTTGCCGGCAAAAAACAATACCGAATCAATGAAATTGTGCCTGATTTTTATTGTTTGCTCTCAAGCACAATTTACATCAAAGATTCACATGAACGCATTATCGGTGCGGTAACACCGCAACAATGGATGCGGGAAAAATATTGCTGCAATGTCGGAACAGACATCAAATTTAGAATTCAAAACGGTTGTTTTGTCTTTTTATCCGAGCCGCCGTGCAATATGAAAATCGTGTTTCAGTATCGCTCGAATAATATTGTTTGGGATTTCAATACTTTTGAGGAAAAAAACGTGATGAATGCCAATACCGATGTTCCGATTTTTGATGAATATGTGGTTAAACTCGATATTTTGTGGCGTTGGCTTAAACGTAACGGTTTGGATTACAGCGAAGAATATAATGAATATCTGCGAGAGTTGAAAAAGCGCTTCGGTTCCGAATTGGCGCCGAAAGATATTTGTTTGGCGCACAATACCAATCTTGAAGAAGGAGTGATAATCAATGCGGTTAAAGTTAGCAAATCGTGCCAATAAATCTCTATGCGTAACGCTTTCTGCGCCGATTAAAGGACTTAATCGACGTGACAATATATCCGATATGGAGCCGGAATATGCCGTGACAATGGATAATTATTTGCCGATGGATACCAAAGTATGCTTACGCAAAGGGTATGTGCGGCACGCACAAATCAGCGGCATCACTTCGACTTTGGCGACATATAGCGGAACATCAGGAGAGCAACTATTAGCGGTTTCCGACCATAAGGTATGGAATGTTTCATCGGGGTTAAATGCTTATAAGGTATTGGAAAGCGGAATTACCAATGATGTTTTTTGCACAGCGCAATATAAAAATTATTTGTATTTTGTGAACGGCACCGATACCCCGAAGGTTTATACTTACGGTGCTCAGGAAACTATGACAAATTGGTCTTTTTCGGCAACGGGACTTGATGCGACACACATCGTTAATGTCGGGGTATCAAAACAGCGTTTATGGTTTGTTGAAAAAAATTCGCTCAAAGTGTGGTATCCGCAAACGGCAGGGAATATTTCAGGCACGCTAAACAGTTTTGATTTTTCACAAGTTTGCCGTTACGGCGGGCATTTAGTGGCGGTTGAAACATGGACGCAGGACGGCGGGCAGGGAATTGATGATTTGACGGTATTTATTACCTCGGAAGGCGAAGTTTTGGTTTATTCCGGTTCCGATGTAAATGACGCCGATGATTGGAAATTGCGCGGTTCGTATAAAATCAGCCGACCAATCGGATGGCGGTGTTTGTTGCAATATCAGGGCGATTTGGTAGTGATAACCGAAGACGGTTATTTGCCTTTATCAAAAGCTTTACCGCTCAATAAGGCAAATTTGGCTCAAGTTGCATTTAGTGACGCAATACGCGGTTTGGTGCTGAGCCGCACGCAAAGTTATGCCTCATATTCCGGTTGGCAGGGTATGATATACAGTCGCGGCGGATTTGCATTGTTTAACGTTCCGGTTGCCAATAATTTTGAACAACACGTCATAAATTTAAATACGGGCGCGTGGTGCCGTTTTACCGGCATTCGTTCATATTGTTGGGGGCAGTTTGATAAACGTTTGTATTTCGGTTCGGACAAAGGAGTTTATTTATTTGATGAAGGGTATTCCGATGACGGAAGTGCAATTTCCGGTGTGGTGGAACAGGCCTACAACAATTTGGGAACCGAGAATTTGAAACGTATTCAGCTCTTAAATCCGCGCACGAAATCGATATCACCTTATAATTTAGTGATTTATGTCAATGTAGATATGGATGAGCAAAATATCGATTATGAGGAAAGCATCGGTTCTATCGGACAAACGCTTTGGGGTATTGCGCAGTGGGCGGGCGGCGATACGATAGTCGGAACTTATTGGGGAAACTCCGGAAAATCAGCATTACGCAGTCAATGGATTGCCAATTCCGCGACCGGCTATAAAATTGGTATTGTATTTAAAACAAAAACCGCCGGAAATGCAATTGAATGGTATGAAACCGCCGTGCGTTTTGAAACAGGGAACGGTGTTTTATGAGCTATCAAATTCTGCCGGACTTGAGCGATTGCATCACCGATTGGGTCTGCAACGGACTCGGCTTTGTCAATGTTTGGCGCGGCAATAATTTGACGTATGGCTTTGTTTATAACAATCAACTCGTCGGCGGTCTGATTTTTCACGATTTGCAACGGCATAAAGAGGTGTGGTGGACGGTCTATTCCATCGACAAACATTGGTGTAATCGCACAATGTTGCGGCAAATGTTTGAAATGGCGTTTGTTACAATGGATTGCAAACGCATCAATATTTTAGTGAACAAAAGCAATCAACGCAGTTTTGATTTTGTGCGGCGGCTCGGTTTTGTGCAAGAAGGGTTGTTGCGCAAATATGATGACAACGGCGAAGATTGTTGGTTTTTGGGAATGCTCCGCGAGGAGTGCCCGTGGTTAAACAAACAAAAAGGAGAATATAAATGAGTAAATCAATCGGCAAAATATTCGGGGTCGGTTCAACCGGCACTTACGGATACGAAAATAATTATACAAACTATTTGAAAAACTACAATACGGCGAACTATGATAACACGCTGAACAATATGACGGCGGCGGCGCTCAATATGAGCCAGAATTTGAGTGCCCTTCCGGCATATCAATTTAGTGTTGCGCCTTCGGATACGGCGCGTCAAGAGGCCGAAAATGCGACTTTTCAGTCGTATGTTGACCGCCTGATGCCACAATATCAACAACAAACGGCAGATATGCAAACGCGGCTCATCAATCAGGGAATACCGGTTGGAAGCGATGCATACGAACGCGCGATGGGCGAGTTGCAAAGTGCGCAAAATGCGGCGCTCAATCAGGCGGCATATCAAAGTGTGCTGAACGGGCAAAATGCGTATTCGCAATCACTTGCCGACAGCATCAATGCGGCGCAATTTAACAATACGGCGCAACAGAGCTATATCGACCAAATATTGTCATTGTTGACGGGCTCCGTTTCGGGCTACAATAATCAATCAAATTTGTATAACACGCAACAAGGTATTGCTGCGCGTCAGGCCGAAGCTCAGCAGTCGGGCTGGAATAATATGTTTGAAACGGCTAAACTGTTTAAATAAAAGCTTCAATACTTGTTTCATTGGCAGCCGCACGTCAAAAAAAACGTGCGGTTGCTTTTTTATTGTTTTCAATCATTCTGCCAACGTATAAAGTTTTTTATGCGAAAGGCTAAAGAACAAATTAAAACATAATCGGCAACCGTGCGTTTTTTGAGCGTGCGGTGTTCTGTCTTTATTTGTCTTCTGTTATGGCTTTGCGCCACATTTTGCGTTTATGGCTGAAGTCTTCGAGGGCGGCGGTTAAAATTGCTCCCGAAAGCACCACATTCCACCACAAATACATCCACACAAGAAGCACGGGAACTGCCGCTAAAGCACCGTAAATCGTTTTATATGTTACGTTTAATTCTAAAAAATAGCCGAACCCGATACGCAAAATAAACATTGCAATCGATGCGAACAACGCACCGTAAAATGCATTTTTGTAACAAACTTTTTTATTTGGTACCAAAACGTAGGCAAACATCAAACACAACAACGTCGGCAAATGAGGCAAAATATATGCCGCAAACCAGTTATAACCGATAATGTTTTCCGGATTAAGATAACGAATGGTAAATAAATACCCTTTGAGATACAATGCAGAGCCGATAAGGAGCGGACATATAATGATGATAAATGCATAGCCGTAGATTTTTGTGGTGAGTTTGCGCCCGCGCCGAATTTGAAAAATAAAATTAAAACTGTCTTCAATGGTGGAGAGCATAAACACTGCCGTCAGCGCAATACCAAACAAGCCGAAAGTCGTCAGTTTGCCGGCTGCGCCGATAAATCCGTTCACATAATTTTGCACATTTTGAATCATATCCGGCATAACATAACGAATAAGAATTTCTTGCACTTGCAAACGCATATCGGCAAACATTGGGAAAAATGCAAAAACAGCCAACACTACGGCCATAAACGGCACAACCGCCAAAAGGGTTGTGTAGCTTAATGCCGCCGCCGAGCGCAAAATCATGGCATCTTGCACACGATAAAACAAATATTTTGCAAAAAGCCACACAATTTTTTTTTGTTTTTCAAATAATTGCAACTTGAACATCGCACAACTTTCAAAAAAAGATTTACAAATCAAATAAATTTTGTATAAGTATCACAAAAGTAACTTAATATATGATGAACAACTTAAAAAAAGGACGAGAACTATGGCAGAAAAGCTTATGGCCGGTAAAAAAGGCATCATTATGGGGTTGGCAAACGATAAGTCTATTGCTTGGGGAATTGCACAAACTCTGAACGAACACGGGGCGCAAATTGCGATTTCATATCAAAATGAAATGCTTGAAAAACGCGTGCGTCCGCTTGCTGAGCAACTGAACAATCCGTTGTTGATAAAATGTGATGTCTCCGACAGTGCATCGGTTGAAAATTGCTTTAAGGAACTTGGCGAAAAATGGGGAAAAATCGATTTTGTCGTTCATGCAATTGCTTTTTCCGACAAAGATCAACTGCGTGGACGCACGATTGATACGACACTCGATAACTTTTTGAATACGATGCATATTTCGTGTTATTCGTTTTTAGAGGCCTGCCGTTGCGCTTCGCCGATTATGAACGAAAACGGTTCGATTGTGACGCTGACTTATTTGGGCGCAGAACGCGTTTTGCCGAATTACAACATTATGGGTGTGGCAAAAGCCGCATTAGAGGCTTCCGTGCGTTACGCTGCGGTAGATATGGGCAAACAGGGCGTGCGTGTTAATGCTATTTCCGCCGGTCCGATTAAAACATTGGCGGCATCGGGTATCGGTGATTTTCGCACTATTTTGCGCTGGAACGAACTGAATGCACCGTTGCAACACAATGTAACGCAAACACAGGTTGGCAATATGGCACTGAGCTTGCTTTCCGATTTGGGTTCTGCCGTCACGGGCGAGGTAGTCCACGTTGATGCCGGTTACAATAAAATTGCGATGGTGAACATTGATAAAGCAGCCGAAAGTGCTGAAGTATTGCGCGAATTTTAGTTCGTTGCAATAATTGGGATTGAAAATTCCGACATCAGAAGGTGTCGGAATTTTTTTAATAAATACTTGACAAAATTTTGGAAATATGTTATGTTGAAAATGTATTTGAGTTATTAAGATATTATGATGTGTTGTTTCTGTCTGGCGAGTTTCGTTAGAGCAGGTGTGCGCGTTATGGTTCTCTTTAACCCAATACAAGTGTTTAACTTAAAAGAGGGAACGGGACGTGCTATGGGACACACCCTCTATAAACAAACCCAGTTATGCGTATGGCAAAGTTTGAGTTTATTGCTGAAGACGTGCAGAAGGTAATTAACGACTTGAAGCTCTACCGTTCCGGTTGGGCAAACGACATTCGCGAAGGATGGAATTGCAGTATGCCCGGTTCTAAGGAAATCAAATACGCACTGTATGAGATTTCCGCCGTCATCATTTTGGCTCTGGAAAATCGGTTGGCCGGTCGAGGCAGGGACAAGATGGCAATGTTTATGGCGAAGGAAAAACTGGAAAAGTTGGTTACGTCTGACGATTTCAAGTTTTTCGATGAGTTGGGACAAACACATCTCTGTGGCGTCGTGACCAGCGGCACCAAGCATCACATTCGTGTGATGATGGAGTGCTTAGAAATCCTAACCGCCTGACAAAATGCAAAAAACGAGAGTAGGGACCTGAGTGTCCTTGCTCTCTTTTTATATGTCCTAAATTATTGTTCAAAACATACTTATTTTCTGTTGCAAGCCGTGAAAATCAGTGTATTATTGCATAATAGGAGACTAAGTATATGGTAAAAATATCGGCATACGTCATTACATTGAACGAAGAAAAGCGACTTGGAAAAACATTGGACGCTTTGGAACAGGTTGCCGATGAAATTGTGGTGGTTGATAGCGGCAGCACCGATAAAACCGAAGAAATTGCCCGTTCTCATTCCAAAGTGCGTTTTATGCACCACGATTGGATAAGTTATGCCAATCAAAAAAACTTTGCGCAAAATCAATGCAAATATGATTGGTTGTTGATGATAGATGCCGATGAAGTGCTTTCCGATGAACTGATTGCCGAAATCAACGAGGTAAAAAAAGACCCGCTCTATGTGGTGTATAAAATCCGTATCGGCGATATGTTTCCGGGGTTCAAACGCCCGCGCCGATTTACGAAAATGTATAACCTCGAGCGTTTATACCATAAAGACTATGCTACAATGTATTCTGATTTACTGACAAAAGACCGTATTGCGTTGACGGAAGACGTGCGCATCGGTCAGCTTAAAGGACTTGTGCACCATTATTCTTATTTAGCAATTGCCAATCAAATCGGTAAGTTGAATAACTTTACCAATCAGGTTTTGGAAACAGCACTGTCCGAAGGCAAGCATTATTCGCGGATTCGTCTGATTACCGAATTTTTCCGCCAGTTTTTATGTTATTATTTCATCAAACGTCAGTTTTTGAACGGACGTTGGGGGTTTATTGCATCGGTGAATTTAGCGTATTTCCGCTTTGTAAAGATTGCTAAATGGTTTGAATGGCAAGCAACGCATAACGATAAATAAATTTCCAGATTTTCGGTCTGATTTCTTTACGGTAAAAAAAATGCCGGCTGAGTGAATTTTCCCTTTTTTTAGAGATACTTCACAGAGCCGGTGCGGTTTTAGTTTTCTGTCAGCGCGGCAAGCATTTTATCAAGCTCGGCGCGCAATTCGGCATCTTCAAGATAAGAAAGCCGCTCAAAAGCACTGTCCGCAAATTCTTTGACCAACGGAATGTGCAAGGTGTCTTCATACATTCGTGCCGTGAATACGTTGTCTATGCGATCCAATACCCACACAAACCGAGCTTCCGGTGTTTGATGCTGTTCGTATTCTTCAAACAGTTCTTGAAGCTGAGACAAATTCAAATCACGAACCACTTTGGCCATTGCGCTTTTTTCAAGTTCCTGTTTTTTGACAGGGTCTAATTCTCCGGGAGTGATATCTCCGCAATAAATTTCCGGCAAATCGTGAATGAGTGCTAATTGCAAGCATTTTAAGCGATTTAATTTTTCAGGGGCGAACAACATTACCAACATCGCTAAACTGAACGAATGTTCGGCATCGCTTTCGGGATTGTTAACTCTGCGCCTAATCCAACCGGTACGTTTAAGCTGTTTCATCCGGCCAAGCACTTTGGCTAAATTTAAAATTTGTTCTTTTTTCATAATTCTAAATAATTGATGTTTACGCCCTTAATATAATTCGATAGTCCGTATTTGTCAAGGGGGCATTTGACCGACATCACTTACTCTATAAAACGATGTGTGTTTAAGTGATTTTGGATAAATGCCGTGTATTTGAGCTTAAATTCCGTATCACCGCAATATTTATCAAACATCTTAAAGAGTAATGTCGTAACCCCTAATTTGTCGCAATAATCGAGTGAGGCACGGTAGTTAATATCCATAAACCACGACAGCAACAATGCTATCCTATCTCCAACGGTGTAAAAAGGTTTCTGAATTGTATTTTCAACAAACGCATTTTGTTTCACATGGTCAGAAATGGCTAAATCTTCCGGTGTCAGTTGACGGTTAATATCCATAAATAACGGCAAAAAATCCGGCTCGTGCGTTATCATCTTAAAATTGGCAATTTTATCGGCATCACGCACGACAAAGGCAATTTTTTTCACTTCTTCGCGCAATTCGTCCGGCAAATTCTGATATTCGTCATCGTCATACAAATCTTGAATCAGATGCCCGTGATGTTTTATCGGTAAGCGGATTCTGATGTCGTCAAACAATGGCGTGCGCTCCAAAAACTCATAGGCCGCAACACCGTGGTCATATTGCTTGATTCCCTTAAATAATTTGCTGATTTCCGTAAAACGGCAGACGTCGTGCAACAATACGGCGGTGCGCACCATTTCAATATATTCGGGCGATTTGTTTTTAAATCGGTCTATATGGCGCAACAAATAATTTCCGGCGCCGGCAACTTGCAGTGAATGGCGAATTTTTTCTTCGGCATAAGAGCTGTAAAATTTATCGCTATGCACAACTTCCATACATTGATAATATTGCAGATACAACAATTCCATTGCTTTTTGAATCATAACAGTCCTCCTTAATTTTGCCTTTTTTATCATACTGTATAAAAATCGCAAAAAAATTAACGATTTATTCACAAGTCATAAAAT
>CAMAJR010000024.1 GCA_945835885.1 uncultured Alphaproteobacteria bacterium | reverse complement strand
CTTATAGGCGTCTAATAAGAACCGCCGGCTAAGCCGGCGGGTCCCTTTTTTGCGCTTATTCTTCAATCGTATAGTTCAAGACTTCGCACACGGTGTCGTAGTCAAAGCCGGCGCGCACCAATGTTCCCATATCTTTTTGCCGAAATTCGCGCCGTGCATCTTCGTCACGATACGGTCCGATTTTTTTTCGTTTGGCGAGTTTAAGCGCCATTTCAAACGGATTGTATTCTTCTTCGGCAAGCACCGATTCGATTTGCGTTTCATCGATTCCTTTGGCGCGCAGTTTATTTTGAATATATCGTGCCGGCTTGCCCGCGCTCAAGTAACTTCGCACCTTAATTTCGGTAAAACGCGCGTCATCAAGATAGTGCAAGCGCTCAAACTCCGCCAATACATCTTCTGCCCATTGATATGCCTCGTGCTTGTTCCATTCGGGATTTTCGCGTGCATAAGCATCAATGCGCCGCCTTAAAACCGAGCGCAGATTTTCAACCGACGATTCAAAGCGCTTAAGATAATACAAGCCGATATTTTTAAGTCGTTGCGGCGTGATTTTTTTTTGCGGTTTACGGCGCGTTGCGGACTTTGATAACGGCAAATTTTCGTCATCTGAATCAAACACTTGAAAATTCCTCTAAAATAAACTAAATAACAGTTATTGATATAAATAACGCAAAGAGGTTTTTAAATAATGAACGACACAAGCATTTCTTTTAATTTGGATAACAACGCTTTTCGCGGGCGCATAGTGCGGCTTGATAATGTGATGCGTGAGATTTTTACGCATGCGCAATATCCCGATAATGTGGCGGCGGCAATTTCCGAAACAACCGCGCTCGGCGTGCTGATTGCGAGTTTAATGAAGTTTGACGGCATATTTACATTGCAACTGCAGGGCAGCGGGCCAATTTCGGTGCTCGTGGCCGATGTAACTTCTGCCGGCAAAGTGCGTGCAACCGCAAAATACGACGCAAAGGCAATCGAAGCGGCGCAGGTTTTGCGTAAAACCGAAGGAGAAATCGAGCCGACACCGCATTGGCTTGAACAAGGTAATCTGATTTTTACGATTGACCAAGGTAAAAATACCGAACTTTATCAAGGCGTGGTTGATTTGAAAGGTAAAAACCTCGAAGAATGTGCGTTGCGCTATTTCAAAAATTCTGAGCAAATCGACACATATTTGCACCTCTATCTCGATAAAGTCGGCGATGTGTGGAAGTCGGCGGGTATTTTGATTCAGAAAATGCCGCAAACGGGTGGAAAAGACGGTGCCGATGATGAAAACGCACTCAAAGAATTGTGGAACGAAGATAAAATTCTGATGGATAGCTTGAAAAAAGAAGAAATTTTCAATTTGGACTTGAAAGAAGTGTTGTTCCGTTTGTTCCACGAGCATGAAGTGCGTGTCAGCAAAGAACAGGAGTATGTGTTCGGTTGCCGCTGCAGTCGTGAAAAGTTGCAACAAACACTCAGCTCAATGAAGCCGGAAGATATAGAAGATATGGCTGAAAACGGCAAAATTACCGCCACCTGTAACTTTTGCGGACAGGTTTATTCTTTCGACAAAGGCGAATTGCTCAAGCATTAAATATATCTTAAACTTTACCTTGTATGGTGAATGTAAATATGTTCAACTTATGGGGTGACGAAAATGAATACTTTTGTAAAAACAATCGGTTTGGGTGTTTTGGCTTTAATGTTAAATGCTTGTTCAAGTATGAACAACAACACGGCGGCTCCGGAAAGATACAGCGATTTGCATTTTGATAACAAAGCGCCGATTCCGTTGATGGTTAAATCTGTTGAAATCAAATCGGAGTTTACACCGTCGTTCACGCGCCCGAATATTGAACATTTGTTCCCGGTTTCTATTGAAAAAACCGCTAAAACTTGGGCTAAAGAGCGTTTGGAAGCGGCCGATTTTGCTTCTAACCGCACGGCAGAATTTATTATTCAAGATGCCAGCGTGATTGAAACAGAAGAAAAATCCGACCAACTTTTGATGAAAGATCGTATTAAAGACCACGCAAATCTGAAAGTTTTGTTGCGCATCAATGACAACAAATCATCTGCCAGCTCCGGTGTTGAAGCATGGCGTGATTTAACGATGTCGGTTGATACGAGCATTGAGGATAAAGAACAGCATTGGAACGAAATGGTCGTCAATTTGTTCAAGGCCTTTGATGAGAGTATGGAAAAGAATATCAATCAGTCTTTGAATATGTATATCAAAGACAACAATTCCATCAGCACATACTAATCAATTTAGTTAAGCGCAAATTTATTCGGACGCGGATTGGCAACGCTGAGCTGCATTAACGGAATATCGATACGGATGGTTTCCCCCGATTCGTTTTGTGCGATACAACTTCCGTAGAGCACAGCGGCACGTCCGTCGACAACGGCGGTATCTTCAAATTCATAATATTCTCCCGGTTGCAAATCCGGCAGTTCGCCGTTGAAGCCCTCACTTAAATCATAATGATTTTGCCCCAAGCTGTCGGTAATGCAAAAATCGCGGCGAAGCAAGCGGACTTTTTGCGAAGAATTGTTCTCAATACGCAAGCAATATGCCCACAGTTCGCGGCGGTTGTCATCGCAGTCAATCTGCTCCGGGTGAGCGGACACTAAAAAATCACCGCTCTGCACAAAACTGAAATCAATATCTTCTAAATCTTCCATCAAAAAATCCTCCCGACTTGTGTTAAGGATTCATTAACCTTTCAAAAAGTGCAAGAGGATTTTTAAGTTATGCAGAGAGTTATGCACAGATAATATGGACTATCCGGCGCGACCGTATTTGTCTTCATAGCGCACGATGTCGTTCTCGTCTAAGTTATCGCCGGTTTGGACTTCTACAAAAATTAGCGGTTCGGCGGTATCATTTTGGATTCGGTGCTTGGTTCCCACCGGAATATAAATCGATTCGCCGGCTTTTTTGATTAAGATTTTATCGTCGAGTGTAACGGTTGCCGTGCCTTCAACGATTATCCAATGTTCGTTACGATGATGATGTAATTGCAACGATAAAATACCGCCGGAATTGACGACAATTTGCTTAACACAAAATGTTTTGCCGCAATCCGTAACTTCCCAAGTTCCCCACGGACGCGTGTCGTGTTGTCCGCGTGCGTAATTATTTGCCATTTTTAACTCCTTTTTTATGGACATAAAACAAAAAGTAGTATAAACCATAAACAGAATGTTGCAACAACAAATTGTGAGAAAATCAATGCAAACTTCCGATGCGGTTAACGGAGCTTTGGCAATTCAGCGCTTAATAAGTTCGGAGCTGTCGAAACAGAGTTCAATGTCCGAAAAACTCAAAAAAATACTGAAGGCATTTGTAGATGCGACTTCGGCAAAGTCGGCGTTGCTGTATGCGACGATAGATGAAAATTATTTGGAGTTAATGGCTGATTGGCAGGCGCAAAACTATAAGTCAAACATTCGCTATAATGAAGGAGAAATCGGACGTTGTGCCTCCTTTAAACGCACCATTGTAGAGGTTTTGCAAGCAGAAAATACGGTCGTGATTTGTGTGCCGATTGTGCGTTTGAATATGACCATCGGTGTTTTGGCGTTGTTTAAATCGGGAACCGATTCGCCGGAAGAACAAGAAGCGGAATATGTTGAAACATTGGCACTTTCTTTGCCGGACTTATTGTCAGATAAAGAATTTACGCAATACCGCAATCAACTCGTGCGCCAAAAAGGTATTGTTGTGCGTGAAACACTGCACGGTTCGAGTTTGAATAAAGGGTTTGGCGTCGGTAAGGCGGTCTTGCATCATCGTCATCGCGAACTTATCAATATTTTTGCCGAGAATATCGAGCTTGAAAAATCAAAGTTAGCGGAAGGACGCGAGCGAATGGTCTCTTATTTTGATTCTAAAATCGAACAAGCCGGAAATTATATCGGTAACACGACAGAGATTATGGAAGCTTACCGTATGTTTGCGACAGACAAAGGGTGGTATAAAAAAATCACGGCCGATATTGAAAAGGGATATACAGCCGAGGCGGCGGTAGAACACGTTTATGAAGATATGTGGAATCGACTTTCCGCTACCAGCGACCCGTATTTGAAGGAGCGACTTTATGATTTGCGTGATGTTTCCGACAAATTGCGAGCATTTATTGCCGGAGATGATGATGCGGCACAAGTTTCGCCCGATGATGACATTGTGATTATTGCTCAAACAATGGGGCCGGCGGATTTAATGGATTACAACTATGAAAATATTCGCGGCTTAATTATTGAGGATTGCACCCCGACGATGCACGTTGTGATTGTGGCAAAAGCTCTCAATATTCCGGTCATTGCTAAAATTCACGGGATTTTAAAAGAAATAAAAGCCGGTGAAATAATTGCCGTCAACGGCGATGACGCAATGGTTTATACGCACCCGTCCGAAAAACTGATTGCCGAATACAAAAAGAAGTCGGTGCGTCTGCATAAATTGTTTGCCGAGTTGGAAAAACTCAAAAAAGTTCCGACAATGACGCTTGACAATGTTAAAATCAAATTAGCGATGAATTACGGTTTGGACTTGGATTTTCAATATCTTCAACCGACAAATTGCGACGGTATCGGGTTGTATCGAACCGAAATTACTTTTATGTCTTCCGAAAAAATGCCTGATGTCGATACGCAAGAACGTCAGTATAAACGCTTGTTTGATGAAATGGGGTCTAAAAAAATAATTTTCCGCAGTTTAGATGTCGGCTCAGATAAATTTTTACCGTATTGGGGAGATTTAAAGGAAGAAAATCCGGCGCTCGGTTGGCGCTCGATTCGCATTACGTTAGACAGACGCGCGTTGCTCAGACAGCAGATACGCGCTATGTTGCGTGCAGCCGCCGGCAAGGAGTTGAATGTGATGTTTCCGATGGTGTCGTCTTTGCAGGAGTTTTTAGAGGCAAAAGAAACGCTGATGCTCGAATACGAACACGAAAAACAACGTAAAAAGCCGACCGCCAAAAATGTTAAAGTCGGAATAATGATAGAAGTGCCGTCTGTGCTGTTTCAGCTTGACGAATTGTTGCAAGAGGTCGATTTTATTTCGGTCGGGACCAATGATTTATATCAGTTTGTGTTTGCGTGCGATAGAGCAAATCCGCGCCTTTCCAATCGCTACGATGTTTTATCGGCACCGTTTTTGAGATTGATGCAAAAAATCGTGGAAAAAGCTGCACAATATAAGGTATATTGCTCAGTCTGCGGTGAAATGGCCAGTAATCCGATTGAAGCGATGGCACTGATTGGTTTAGGCTATCGAAATCTGTCGGTTGCGGGGGCGCGCTACGCCGCCATCAAAAAAATGATATGTTCCATGCGGGTTGAAGATGTTGAAGATTATGTCAAAACGCTTCTGAAGTCGCCTAAAACAAGTATTCGTCCGCAGCTTATGGCTTATGCTTATGATCATACTATTGCAATCAGTTAAATTTTATGTTATAAGCGCAAAAAATCAGGAGAATAAAAGTGGTAAAAGAAGAAACAAAAACACAAACACAAACGCAACAGGAAGAAGTGCAAACTGTCGGAGAAATGTTGCGTAATGCACGCCTAAAG
This sequence comes from uncultured Alphaproteobacteria bacterium, assembly GCA_945835885.1. GTDB lineage: Bacteria > Pseudomonadota > Alphaproteobacteria > RF32 > CAG-239 > RUG410. The sequence goes on along the minus strand of CAMAJR010000024.1, from coordinate 16,162 downwards.
CGCGGGATAACGGTTGCGGAGGTTGCCGAAGAATTATGCATTCGCAAAGCGTATATTACGGCTATTGAAGATATGGATTACGACAATATTCCGCCTGTGCCTTACGGGGTCGGTTTTATTCGCAACTATGCGCAGTTTTTGGGTCTGAACAGTGACCGAATCATATCATCATACCGTCAGTTTATGACCGAAGAAAACGGCGATAAAAAAGAACCGAATCAAGAAAATATCGAAACATCAAAACCGCATTTTAAGCATATTTTTCTCGGCTTGTGCGGTTTGGCGGCACTTTTTGTGTCTTGGTCGGTTATGCCGCTGAGCGAACAGGTCGAGGCATTTCGCGAAGATGCTGCAAATGTTATGCCGGAGCCGGTAATTGTTGAAAACGATGCCGATGAAGAACTGATTTCACAGTTGCAGTCAGAAGATGAAAAAGACGGCATAGAAGTAGCGGATAAAGATAATGCTGATGCCGAAAATGAAGAAAAAATTTCGGAAGATGAAACAACGGAAACTTCAGCAAAATCTCAAAAAAATGCAAAGTCAATGAAAATTGTTATCAGCGGCCCGACTTGGTTGGAACTGAAACAAGATAAGACAGTGTTATTGGCCGGTCAGGTTTATAACAGCGGGTTTGAATATGTTGTGCCGAATGAAAAGGGCATAAAGATAACGGTCAGTCGCCCGCATAACGTGAAGTTTTTGCTCGGCGATGAAGAAGTGCCGGTAGTTTCTGTGATGAAACGCAAAAACGTAAGTTTGGATGAATACTTACCTTTGACAGAATAGGAATAAAAATAATGGAAAAAGTTCAGTGTGTGCGCGGCACCTACGATTTATACGGCGCCGCTAAAAGAAAAATGAAAAAAGTTGTGAGCGTCGGTTCATCGGTAGTTGAAAAATACGGTTTTGAAGAAATAGAAACACCGATTTTCGAGTTTACCGAAGTTTTTGCGCGTAACTTGGGCGATACATCAGATATTGTCACAAAAGAAATGTATTGTTTTGAGGATAAAGGCGGTGAAAGTTTGACCTTGCGTCCGGAAGGCACGGCGGGTGTGGTGCGTGCGTTTGTATCAAACGGGATGCAGCAAAATTTACCGGTTAAGTTTTATTATCACGGACCGATGTTTCGCTATGAGCGTCCGCAAAAAGGACGTCAACGCCAGTTCACACAATTCGGCGTTGAACTGTTAGGGGTTGAAGCACCGCAAGCCGATATTGAGGTTATTGCGATGGCGTATGAATTTTTGGAAAAACTCGGCTTAAGCGGGCAAGTCACGGTAGAGATTAACTCACTCGGTGATGCCGAAAGCCGCGATGCGTATCGCGAAAAACTGGTGGCGTATTTGAAAGAACATTATGCGGAACTTTCGGAAGACAGCAAAAATCGCTTGGATAAGAATCCGTTGCGCGTGCTTGATTCAAAAGAAGAATGCGATAAGGCGGTGGTGGAAAATGCGCCCCTTTATGCCGACAGCTTAAACGAAACGTCAAAAAAGTTTTTTGCCGAAGTGTTGCACGGGCTTGATTTGCTCGGTATTAAATATCGTGTCAACAATCGTTTGGTGCGCGGGCTTGATTATTATTCGCATACGGTGTTTGAATTAACAACCGACAAACTCGGCGCGCAAGGCACAGTTTTGGCCGGCGGTCGTTACAACGGCTTGGTCGGACAAATGGGCGGCGGCGATGTTGCCGGTATCGGCTGGGCTTGCGGGGTAGAACGCTTAGGTATGCTTTTGGACCAAGATGTTGCATTACCGCGTCCGGTAGCCGTTATTCCGGTGGGCGAAGATACTTATGAGGCCGCACTCAAAATAGCGCATGATTTGCGTTTGGCCGGATTTTCGGTCGAGCAAAGCTATAGCGGAAATATGAAAAAACGTATGATAAAGGCCAATAAAGTAAATGCTTGCAAAGCCGTGATTATCGGCTCGGACGAATTAACGGGCGGCACGGCAACGGTTAAGGATTTGGACAGCGGTGAGCAAAAAACGGTGACATTGGCAAATTTAATTAAGGAATTGCAATAATGAATTTAGATGAAAAATTGGCAAACGTCGTTAATCGCTATGAAGAAGTGCAGGCGCTTCTGGCAACCGATGTTTCTACCGATGAGTTGGTTAAGCTGAATAAGGAACTTTCAAACCTTGAACCGGTGGTTGAGGTTATCCATAAATATCAGCACCAACAACAGATAATGGCCGATGATAAAGTAATGATGGAAGATGCGTCGCTTGATAAAGAAATGCGCGATATGGCAGAAATGGAATACTACGAAGCCAAAGAGCAGTTGCCGATTTTGGAAAAAGAAATCAAAGTAATGTTGTTGCCAAAAGACAGCGATGACGAAAAGAACGCGATTCTCGAAGTGCGTGCCGGCACCGGCGGTGATGAAGCGGCGCTTTTTGCCGCCGTGCTGTTTGAAATGTATCAGCGTTATGCACAAAAACAGGGTTGGCAATTTGAGGTTTTGGATTTTAACGAAAACGGAATCGGTGGTTATAAAGAGGCCTCCGCGCGCATTACCGGTAAAGATGTGTTTGCAAAGCTCAAGTTTGAATCGGGGGCACATCGCGTGCAACGTGTGCCGGTGACCGAATCGCAGGGCAGAGTGCATACATCAGCGGCAACTGTGGCCGTTTTGCCGGAAATCGAAGAAGTTGATTTATATATCAATCCGGCAGATTTGAAAATCGACGTGTATCGTGCTTCCGGTGCCGGCGGTCAGCACGTCAACCGAACCGAATCGGCCGTGCGTATTACGCATATTCCGACCGGTGTGGTGGTTCAATGCCAAGATGACCGCTCTCAATTTAAGAACAAAGAAAAAGCGATGAATCACTTGCGCGCAAAACTTTATGACGAGCAAAAAGCAAAAATCGATGCCAATTATTCGGAAAAGCGTAAATTGCAAGTTGGTAGCGGTGACCGCAGTGAGCGGATTCGCACCTATAACTATCCGCAAGGACGCGTGACCGACCATCGCATCAATTTAACACTTTATAAATTAGAAGAAGTTGTGTCCGGTGAGGCGCTTGGTGAAATTATTGATGCTTTGATTGCCGAGGACCAAGCCGATCGTTTGGCAGAGATGGATTAATCGGCGGTAAAAATGATAGATGCAACATTTTGGATGCTTTTTTTAGGCGGTCGCTTTTTAGGGGCTGTGATGATTTTGAGCTTGGTCTTGGCATTTGTGCGTAATCAAACACGCAAAAATATTATCATTGCCGGTGTAATCGGATGTTTTATTGCAGTATTGATTAATTTTTCCGGAAGCATAGACGGTCGTCTTTTGACTTGGCCTTTGACTAAATTATTGTTGTTGATGGCTTCGGTTCCTTTTGTTATTGTTTTTACCGTCGCAACAATATTGGTTATTTGGCGCCGTTGGAATACGCAAAAATGGTTCACGAATATGATGCCATTAATTTCCGGACTTCTTTATGGTTCGATTCTGATTTTTATTTTGCCGATGGAAATTAAAGAACAATATGAAATACAGCAAACAGCAAAAGAGATGACTATGAAGGATTTTTTTGCATTGTCGGAATATGAACAAAGAGAAACGGCATATAAAATTGCGGGTGTGAAAGACGAAAATATTTTTGGTTGTGTGCAAGCAAATGAAAAATCGCCGGATGCTCAAGATTTTCTGCTAAAAGAAGTAATAGATGCGTGTCGGGATATAATCTATGGCAATCCGGCGCAAGATTCCGAATAACAGGCGGTAAAAGATTTAATTATGGGACTGTTTGAACTCTTAATCTTGGCAATCGGATTATCAATGGATGCGTTTGCCGTTTCGATATGTAAAGGGCTTTCGCTCAAAAAATCAGGTGCCAAAGAAATGTGTATCGCGGGCCTGTGGTTTGGTGCGTTTCAGGCATTGATGCCGTGCATCGGCTATTTTGGCAGTATCCGTTTTGCCGCCTATTTTCAGCAATATGCTCATTGGATAGCGTTTGCGCTGCTCTTTTGCATCGGCGGGAAGATGATTTATGAAGCCACACACGACGCGTGCGACGCCGATAATGCCATGGACGCTAAAACAATGTTTATTTTGGCGGTGGCAACAAGTATTGATGCGTTGGCTGTCGGGGTTTCGTTTGCGGTGTTGGATATAAACCTGTGGCTGTCGGTGGCGATTATCGGTCTGACAACCTTTTTATTTTCGTGTGCGGGTATCAAAATCGGCGGAATTTTCGGTGCGCGTTGGCATTCAATATCCGAAATTTCCGGCGGTGCGATACTGATTTTGCTCGGCTTCAAAATATTGCTCTCTTAAATTACAAAAAATAAAAAGACCTCTGAGAATTCAGAGGTCTTTAACATATTAAAAACGACTATTTTTTAGAAGATTTCTTGGCCGTCTTTTTCGGAGCGGCTTTCTTTGCGGTTGTCTTTTTAGCCGCCGCTTTTGTCGCCGTCTTTTTCGGAGCGGCTTTCTTTGCGGTTGTCTTTTTAGCCGCCGCCTTTGTCGCCGTCTTTTTCGGAGCGGCTTTCTTTGCGGTTGTCTTTTTAGCTACCGCCTTTGTCGCTGTTTTTTTCGGAGCAGCTTTCTTTGCGGTTGTCTTTTTAGCCGCCGCCTTTGTCGCCGTCTTTTTGGTGGTCTTCTTAGACGTTTTCTTTGTTGTCTTCTTTGCTTTTTTTGTTTCTTCTTTTTGCAACGATGACTGCAAAGCCGCTTCTAAATCTCTTTCCGTAAAATACCCCAAGTGAATGGCGTTTTTCGGCTTTAAGTCCACATAGGCCTGATCCTTGGAAGCTATGCCGTAACGAATTTTGCGAATTGTTGTATCGGTTGTTTGCAACAAACGACGGATTTCCTTATCCGATACTTCCGGATAGTTGGTTAAGAGCCATAAAATGGCGGCCGGTTTTTCGGCACGTTGTGTCGGAGATAAGATTTTCTTTGCCTTCAAATTATGTTCACGCACGTCGTTTTCGAGTTTATTGGCAACTAAATCGGCACTTGCATCGGCTTCGCAACGATGAATTTCATCCCAAGATAACAGGCCGACCTCAATCGGACTTTTCCCTTGAATATTGACGGCAATATCACCGTCGGCAATCGTTTGAATCTCTAACTCGTGAATCTCACAAAAATTCGCGATTTGGCGAAAAGTTAAAGATGTATTATCAATCAGCCATACTGCCGTGGCTTTCGGCATTAAAGGAGCAACCATTTTTTTTAATCCTTTCTCTTAAAATTGTCTTATAAACACACAATAAACAAGTGTGTGGCAATATACAACATTTTTTTTATTTTATAAACGCAAAAAAGCCCGCACATAATGCAGGCCTGATTTTGCCTTGCAATAAGACCTAATTCGACTTCAAGCCGAAAGCGGCAAACTTGCTGTTAAACTTACCGACTTGACCGCCGTTATCAACAATACGGCGAACACCAGTCCAAGCCGGATGAGATTTAGGGTCAATTTCTAATTTCATCGTATCGCCGGCTTTACCCCAAGTCGATTTCGTTTTAACTTCTGTTCCGTCTGTCATCACATATGTAATTTCGTGATAATCCGGATGAATACCTTTTTTCATTTTAATCTCCACTTCAATACTTTTTACACAGTTTTACGCATTTATACATTAAGCAATTTAAATACGCAAGCATTATTTTTACTGTTTTTTAAAATTTTTTGCTATTTTGCAAGAATTTCCGCGATTTTTTGGCGTAACGGCTCGTTTGTTGCAAACAAATTGCCGCTGCTCAGTGTTTTTTCTAAATTTTCGGAACGGACATCTGTTTGCCCGATTTCAAAAACATAGCCACCCGCTTCTTTTACCAGCAAAACACCGGCGGCAATTTTGCCGATAAACGCAGCAGATACGGCTGTTGCATCAATTTTTCCGGCCGATAAATATGCCAAGTCAAGCGCCGAAGCACCGCTGATACGCACATTTTTTGTCAGAGATAAAACGTTGTTGATAACACGCGTATCGGTATTGCACGCAAACAAGACCTTGTCGGCATTTTTAGCCGAGGCAACACGCAAACGTTCGTGATTGCGAAAACCCTCTTTGAAAGCACCGCAACCCTTTTCGGCAAAAAACATTTCGTCGGTTATCGGGCTATAGACAACGCCGTCAATAACCTTACCGTTTTCGATAAGCGCAACCGAAACCGCAAAATCGGCATGGCCGTGCGCAAAATTGTCAAAACCGTCAATCGCACACAACGTAAAATAAGTGCCGCTTGCCGGAATACTGTCTTTATCTGAAGTAATAATCGGCAGACCGGCTTTGATTTTACTCAATTCTTCTTGCAGAATTTTTTGCACTTTATCATAGGCGTGTTGCGCAAACCCTTTATCGCTACGCACCGAGTTTTGCAAATGTTCCAGCTCATTAAAATCGCGCCCGAGAGCCGATGCCGCCTTTTTGACGGCACCGACAATCAGCGTTAATGTCGGGGATACATAAGCCATTATTTTGCTCTTTCAACATAATTTGCTTCACTTGTGCCGACCACGATTTTGTCACCGACGTTAATAAACGGCGGAACGCCGATACGAACACCGTTGTCCAAAATTGCCGGCTTATAAGATGAAGAAACGGTCTGACCTTTGAGCGCCGGCTCGGTTTCTACAACAGTGCAGACAACCTGTAACGGCAAATCAACGGAAATCGGACGACCGTCAATATACGAAACGCGAACTTGCATACCGTCGGTCAAAAACGGACGGGCATCGCCCAAAATATCGGACGGCATTGAAAATTGTTCAAATGTATCGTTTTCCATAAAAGTTAAACCGGCGGAATCTTCAAACAAAAATTGGCAATCGCGGTCTTCAACCATCAATTTTTCGACCGTATCTTCCGTGCGGAAACGCTCATTGGTTTTTGTTCCGGCCTCAACTTCTTTCATTTCTACCTGCATAAAAGCGCCGCCTTTACCCGGTTTGATGTGCACTGCTTTGGTAATGGTCCACGGTTTTCCCTTATATTCGATAACCCAGCCGATTCTAATGGCTCCAGCAAGTTGTTTCATATTTTATCTCCTATTCACAATTTAAAAAATGATTGATTTTCAAGCGATTCGATTCGCTTTGATGAACGCAACATAAATGAAAAATTTTTATTTGGCAAGCAGAATCGTATATTGCACGTCGCTTAAAATCACAAAATCGGCGGGGAGGGTAGAAAAGTCAAAATTTTCTTCAACTTGCACCGCATTCTGAATTAAAAACAACTCGGCATACCATTCAAGCAGTTCTTTGTTTGATTCAAAACCGTCTTTCCAAAACTTAAAAATCACAAAATCCGGCTCACATTCGCTGACGAGCATTGCTTCGTGACGGCGGTTACGACTGACAACGCCGAGCACGGCTTTCGGGGTTTGCTTTTGCACGGATTTAACCATTTTTGCCGGATTCGCTTCTTTTGATGTATCCAAAATTAAGCCGTCGGTGCCATATTTTTGGTAAAATGCCAACGCATTTTCGCCTTCTGCAAGCACTAATTTGCCTTGTTTTTGTGCATTTTTGATAAACACGGCGGCAAATTCGGGCGCAGTTGTATCTGGCAAAATAAAACAGCCGATTTCTGCACGGTTTAACAAATTGTTATTTTCTTGCGTAATTCTGACGATAAAGTTTTGCATTTTTAAAATCTTTGTGTTATGAATGTTAAAACTGGGTGTGATTATACAACAATTTTTAGTAAAAGGAAGTGTTTTTATTATGGATATGCAAAATATGGAACAAAGCGGAAAATCAGTCAGCCGTTTGTCTGCGGCAATTGATGAATTGATGAAGGTTATGCAACGGCAAAAAGAAAAATTTGCGCAAGAAATAGAAATGCAAAAGACTGCCGTGGCTGATGCACAAGAAAAAATGAGCGCTTTGGAAACACAAATTCATAACTTGAATGATGAAAAGGAAAAGCTGAAAATTGAGTTGATTGCCGCGCAAAATAACACTGAATCGGCAGATAAAATCAAAGAACTCGAAACCGAAGCGGTCAACCGCAACAATAAAATCAGCGGTTTGCAAACAGAAATTCAGAATTTGAATACGGCACTTTCAAATCGCAAAACGCAAATAGAAGAATTGAATACCAAAAACGATGAATTAAATAATAAAAATAATGAGCTGACACAAAAATTGAGCGAAGCCGAAAACAAAATATCCGAGTTTGAAAACTCTGCCGCTGCAGACAGCAATGCTGTTGCAGATTTGCAAACACGCTTAGATGAAGCGTTGGCAAAAAATGCAGAACTCGAACAAAAATGCACGGCTTCGGAACAAAAACTTAACGATATGCAACAGGCAATTTCGCACACAACCGAAAATATTGACGTTGTTGTCGCCAGATTGGAAAAGGTGTTGGAAGAAAATGGGGCAAGTGACGGTAATAATTGATAAGCGCGAATATGCTATTACCTGCGGAGACGGTCAGGAGGCGCATATTTTGGAATTGGGGCGCTTTTTAGATGAAAAAGCCAGACAATTTTTCGGCAATTCAAGTTCAATTAACGAAAATATGAAATTGGCGATGCTTGGGCTTTTTTTGGCAGATGAATTGTCTGATTTGAAATCCGGCAATTTGGGGGCCGTAACGATGCAGAGGGTGCAGCAATTTGATGCGGAAACGGCAAGAAATATTGATGCACAGACCGATAAGCTTATCAAAATCATCAATGACGCGAAGTTATAATATTTTTTCGCTCTCTTAAACGAATTTTTTGAAATATGCGCAAAGAATATGATGCTCATCCTGAGGAGGCGAATGCCGACGTGAGGATGCCATACGTTGCTGTGCGGCCTTGGGTGTTATAAAGTAGCAATATAATCACTTGGCGGTAATTTACGGCGCTTTAGGAGATTCTTCGCTTGTCGGCTCAAAATGATGTGCTTGCTTTTTCAGCAATTTTGTTAAATAGAACGTATTGTTTTAAAAAATGCTTGATTTTCGAGCATAACGGTTGTAACTTCGCGACTAAAGGCGATAATCCTGCGACACAGGGGAGCCAAAGGAAGAACGAAATTTGACGGCGGGCGACGCTTGTTTGTTTGTCGGCGGATTTTTATTAGAACCTTTCGGGTTTGCCCGTTACAGCTATAACAAAGACCAAAGTAAGGTGGCACCGCGACTTTCAAATCGCCCTTACGGATTAAATATCAAACTAAATGGTGTAAAAATGTTATCAAGAATCTATATTAAAGAAGTTCCGGAACATGTCGGTGAACAAGTTCTGCTCAAAGGTTTTGTGCATGCGTTGCGTATCCAGGGCAGTGTCTCATTTTTGATTTTGCGCGATGTAACCGGCACAATTCAAAATGTTATCGTGAAATCCAACGCTGAGACGTTTGCGTATGTTAAAACACTTTCTCTCGAATCTACGGTTGAAATTGTCGGTTTGGCTAAAAAAGACCCGACGCGCGAAGGGCGTTATGAGGTTGAGGTTGAAACGATTAAGGCACTGGCAATGAGCGAGCCGGAATTGCCGATTGCGGTTAATGAAAAGAACGAAGTTGAAGCGGCAACAGATATTCGTCACCAATATCGTTTTTTGGATTTGCGCAAACCGAAAAATATGCTGATTATGAAGCTTTCAAGTGCGTTTGACCGCTATTATCGCGAATATTTGTTTAATCAGGGCTTTGTTGAAGTGCATACGCCGAAGACAATGCCGACCCCGTCTGAGAGTTCGTCCGATTTATTTGAAGTGAAGTATTTTGACCGTCCGGCATATTTGGCACAATCGCCGCAACTTTATAAACAGATGGCTATTGCTGCCGGTTTGGAAAAAGTGCTTGAAGTCGGACCGATTTTCCGCGCCGAAAAGTCATTCACCAGCCGTCACGCTACCGAATGCACCTCTTACGATGTGGAGATGGCGTTTATTAAAGACCATAACGATATTATGGAACTTGAAGAAAATCTGATTGTTTATATTTTAACCAAAATCAAAGAAAACTACGGTGACGAGATTAAGGCGATTTACGGACTTGATGTTAATGTTCCGAGCTTGCCGTTCCCGCGCATTACGATGGCGGAAGCTAAAAAGTTGCTCGGTTCGACTGATTATGAATCCGATTTGACGTCGGAAGAAGAAAAAGCACTCGGCGAGTATTTTGAAAAACAAGGGCAAGATTTTGTGTTTTTAACCGATTTTCCGATTTCGGTGCGTCCGTTCTATCATAAATACTATACAGATAAGCCGTGCACCAAGTCGGCAGATTTGATTTATCGCGGTTTAGAGATTACGACATTGGCACAACGCGAAGAGCGCTATGATGTTTTGGTGGAACAACTCAAAGCCAAGGGATTGGGAACCAAAGATATTCAATGGTATCTCGATTTCTTCCGCTACGGAATGCCACCGCACGGCGGTTGGGGCTTGGGCGGCGCCCGCTTTATTATGAAGTTGCTCGGCATTGAACATATTCGCGATGCGATGTTTATCTACCGCGGTGTGAACAATCTTAATCCGTAATTTAAGGCGGATATAATCATAAAAAAAACGGCGGATAGTAAAACTCCGTCGTTTTTTGTTGTGAACAACCAGCTTTAAGAATGTTCGATTAAATCGAGGACGGCCTGATTTTCTGAATCTTGCGCATAATCCAAAACCGTATTGCCTTCATCATCGGTGGCGTTCATATCAGCCCCGAGTTCAATTAAAGTCAAAAACACTTGCGGATTTGGATTTTGCCATGCCGCATACATCAGTGCGGTCATACCGTTAAATAAGCACGTTGCGTTGACATCGGCACCGGCCGTTACCAAAGTTTTCAAAATTTCCGGATTGTCATTAAAAACCGCCGCATACATCAGGGGATATCGCGCTTCTTCATCGGTTGCATTAACATCGGCACCGTCTTCGATAAGCAGGTTTATATTATCAACGGTCGCATTTGGCCACCATTCTTCATCGAAAAAAGCCAAGGATTTCAATGCACCCAATTCAATCAGTTTGTCTACGGCTTCTGCTTGTTCTTCCGCTTGTGCGTAATCAAGAGCGGTTGCTCCCTCAAAATCGCGGGTATTGACAGATGCGCCGTGTTGAATCAAAAATTCAATCATTTCCGGCAAATTAAACATAGCGGCATACATCAAAACCGTCATACCGTCTTCATCGCAGGCCGCGTTCACATCGGCGCCGGCTGCAATTAACACCTCTATCACAGCCGGTCGGCTGTTATGCACCACGGCATACATAATCGGTAAGCGTCCGATTTTATCTTCGGCATTGACGGAGGCACCTTTGGCGAGTTCTTGCTTAACATCTTCAACCGTTGCGTTTTGCCACCAATCTTCCGATAAAAATTTTTCATTTATGTTTTCATTCATTATTTTCTCCCTGTATTATTTGCTTTCAGATTAGACATTTGATGCTGATTGTGCAAGTTTTTTTGCCGCAATAATTCAAGAATCTCCGGATTGCCGCGCGCTAATGCATAATCGAACACGGTTCGGCCTTCATTATCGCACGTCTGCAGAGAAGCACCGGCTTCGAGCAACGCTTTTGTAACGGCCGGATTCTGATTTTGCCACGCGGCATACATCAATGCCGTGCAACCGTAACCGTCAACCGCGTTCACATCGACCCCCAAGCCTGCTAACATAGTGATAACTTGCGGATTCGTATTACTCCACGCGGCATACATCAACAAAGTCCAGCCGTATTTATCTTTTGCCGCAATATCGGCACCGAACTCGGCCAATTTGCGCAACATTGATGAATTGGCGTTATATTTTGCAGCGAGCATTGCCGGTGTTGCGTCGTCGTTTATTTTTGTATCCACGTTAATCCCTGCCGTTACAAAAGCGTGAATGATTTCAGGATTTTTATTTCCGGTAACGGCAAACAAAAACGAGGTCATATCTTTGTCGGTTTTGGCGTGAATATCGGCACCGAGCTTTACCAATGTTTGAATAACGGTCGGGTCATCATTAAAATACGCGGCACACATCAGCGGCGTTAAACCGTATTTGTCTTCGGCATTAACATCAGCACCGCGTTCGGCAAGCATTTGTATCACTTTCGGATTGTCTCGATAACGCGAGGCAAACATTAACGGTGTTTGTGCATCATCATTTTCGGCATTGATATCGGCACCGAGCGTTGTTAATGTTTTTACTATTTTCGGATTTTCTTTGTTTAAGACGGCATACATCAGCGGGGTCCAACCCTCAGAGTCTCGGGCATCAATTTTTGCGCCGAGTTCAACTAATTTGGCAATAATGTTCGGACTTTTATTATTTAAAACGGCAAACATCAGCGGTGTGACCCCTGCTTCGTTGTGCGCATTGATGTCGGCGCCGGCATTAACTTCCGCAACAATATTTTTGACGGTCGCATTTTGCCACCATTTTGAATTAAAAAAATTATTCCGCGTGTTCAAATTCATTTTAAGAACTTCTGTTTTGATGATTATTTATAGTTTTAGCCGATATTTTGATTACTGCAAGGATTTATTGCAAGCTTTCATAAAAAAAATACTTGCATATCAAATATTTTTGTTGTAAAACGCATTTACTTTCGGCACCCCTGGAGGCCGGAAGGTTGTTAATTTTAATAAGGAAAAAAGAAAATGACAGATATTACTTTAAATGCTAAAAAGCGTGAAAAAGCAGGTAAGGGGGCAGCTCGTGCATGTCGTCGTGAGGGCCGTATTCCTGCAGTGATTTATGGCGGTAAAAAAGATGTTGTTCTTATCAGTTTAGATCCGGTTGAGGTAGCAAAGGCCTTGGATTTGTCTGATTTGTACCAGTCTGAAATTACCATTGATATCGACGGCAAAAAAACAAAGGTTGTTTGTCAGGATGTTCAATTCCACCCTGTTTCAGACCAACCGATTCACGTTGATTTTATGCGTAAATAAGAGGAAATTATGTTTTTGGTGGTCGGTTTGGGTAATCCGGGTGCGGAATATGCAAACACACGCCATAACGTCGGATTTATGGCGGCAGATGAAATTCATCGCCGCTATAATTTTTCGGCGTTTAAGTCAAAATTCAGCGGTCTAATCGCCGAGGGAAATATCGACGGCGAAAAAGTGTATCTCTTAAAACCGCAAACTTATATGAATCTTTCCGGCAACAGTGTGGTGCAAACGGCGAATTTTTATAAGATTCTGCCGCAAAATATCGTGGTTATTCACGATGATATGGATTTGCCGACCGACAAAATAAAGGCAAAAATCGGTGGCGGCTCAGGTGGACATAACGGCATCAAAAGCATCGATTCGTGCATTACGCCGAACTATAATCGCATTCGCATCGGGGTCGGACATCCGGTGAGCAAAAATGAAGAAAGTGTCGTGAACCACGTCTTATCCGGTTTTTCTAAGTCCGATAAAGTAAATGTTGAAGCAAACATTAACTTGGCGGCAGATTTATTGCCCGTTTTACTTCAAAAAGGAATTGCCGAATTTTCCAATCAACTCGGTATGAAATTAGCTAAAAGACAGGTCGTTTATGATAAATGATTTAACCGTCGGTCATCCGCTCAAACTCATAATAAAGTTTGCAATTCCGTTGTTGTTAGGCAATTTGTTTTTGCAACTTTATCAAATATCCGATATGATTATTGTCGGGCATCTTATCAGCATTAACGCCTTGGCGGCAATCGGTGCGTCGGCGCCGATTTATATGGTGTTTTTAATGATTGCGTTCGGGTTTACGGGCGGACTGACGGTGATTACGGCGCAGCGCTTCGGCGCGCACGATGATGACGGTGTGCGCTCGTCGGTGTTTCATTGTTTGTTGGCGGCGCTGGTATTAAGTATATTGTTGACAGCCGGTCTGATTGCGTTTTTGGAGCCGCTGTTGCACATAACCAATATTCCGCCCGAATTGTTTGAAGACGCCTACGATTTTATGTTTGTCTTGTGTTTGAGCACGGTGACGATTATTTTGTTTAACCTGTTGTCGGGTTTTATTCGTGCACTCGGAGACAGCAAAACACCGCTATATTTTTTGATTTTTTGCTCGTTGATTAACATTGCGCTGAACTTTATGTTTATCAATTATTGCGGTTGGGGAGTGGTCGGCTCTGCAATGGGAACGCTTGTTTCCAATTCGCTTGCGGTGGTGATTTGTTTTGTGTATATGTGGTATCGCTACCCGTTGTTGCGGCTGAGCAAAGACTTTATGACCTATGATTCGCACGTTATGCGAGCGCATCTGCGTTTGGCAATTCCGATGGTATTACAATTTTCGATTTTGTCGTTCAGTATAATGATTATCCAAAGTGTGTGCAACTCGTTTGGTTCGGATGTGATTGCTGCGATTGCCGCCGCTATGCGGATAGAACAGTTTGCAACGCAACCGTTGTTGGCACTCGGCTTGTCTATGGCAACTTTTTCTGCGCAGAATTGGGGCGCCCGACTGCTTTCGCGTATTCGCAAAGGAGTTAAATATGCTTTTTGGCTTTCGACTGGGTTGAGCGTTTTCGGTTTTTTTGTGATTCGCAAAATCGGGTCCGATATGATTGCTATGTTTGTAGATACCGGCAATAGTTCGGGAGCCAATAATATAGCGTTGATTATTGACATCGGACAACAATATTTGGTTATCAGCACAATGTTTTACTTCTTTTTGGGGCTGATTTTTGTGTTTCGCAACACCGTTCAAGGTATCGGTAAGCCGATTCTGCCGCTGATGTCAAGTATTACCGAATTGTGTGTGCGGACATTTGCCGCGATTTATTTGGCAAAAGTTATGGGTTATCGCGGAATTATGTATGCCGGACCGCTTGCGTGGTTTGCCGCCGGTATTTTGGTGGTATGCGGCTATTTTTATTATATTCGCAAATTCAGCAAAAACAATCAGTTTGTATGGAAAATGGGCGAAATCAGGCAGAAACTTAAAGAAAACGGTCCGGTGGATTAGCTTTTAACCATAACTGTCTTCAAACACAATACGCATTTTTTTACCATAAAAATCAAGTAGGTGATGTAATGTTTTTTGTTTGATAAATTTTCCGTTTTCCATTCCTTCAATCATACGTTCGGGTATTTTTGTGCGATAGGAAACCGTGTGCAAATACATATTTTTCTTGCCGCATCAACCATAACTCGTGTCCGACGGCACGCATTGTTTCTTTATCTGTATAAAAACATATTGACATTGTTTGGAACTCATTTTTGCTAAACTTAAACAAAAAACCGTCTTAAAGCTCTTTAAGGTGGGGAGTTCGAAACAGCTCTTGTCAGTCACAGTTCAAAAATCGTCTTTAAAGGCGATTTTTTCTTTTTAAGTCAAGTATTTAAGTTGGTTCGAATGTTTGATATAAAATAAGCCACACCCCGGATAATCTCCGAACTAATTTCATCAAGAATCTAACACATTCAAGGTGTTACGAAAATCCATCTCTATTTTTTAAGGCACTATGTATTTTCCTGTTACTTATCACAATTGAAAGAAAATTTTTAACATTTACTTACAAGAAAAAATTTATTTTTTCCCGTTATAAATTTCTTCTCTTTTTTCATCATATTCTTTTTGTGTTATCTCTCCATTTTCAAGAAGTATGGTCAAACGTTCTAAATCTTCAATTGATAATTTATCTTTTTTCATCACGGAAAGACGTTCCATATCTTCAGGAGGTGTTTCTGTGGTTTGATATAAGGATTGAATTTCTGCACCTATGGGCGAAACAACAAAACTAAATCTATTCCTTTCTATGGCTCCTCCCTTAAAACTTTCCTCTATAATCGTGACTATTTCTACATTCGTATCTTTTTGTAATAAAATATTATGTTGGCGTTGCATTCTTGCGGTAAGCTGGCCTGCTATTGTAGAAGTTCCAAAGGCACTTCCTAAAAAATAACTTGTATATCCGACTATTTTATATCCTTGAGATAAAAGTTCTTTTAATCTATCTTTTTGCTTTTCCGGCCATATTTTCATTAAATTGTTATAAATTTTATTATCAACATAAATGATACTTTCCTTTTGGGATTTAAAAAGAATTTTAATTTTATAGCTAATATCACCATCATTGGCTTTATGTTCTGACAACACTTCTATATTTGCTACATTTTCTTTATTGATTTTTTCACTTCCCAAAAAGGAAGTAGATATAATGACATCCTTACCTACGGATAAAACACTTTTA
The DNA here is from genome assembly GCA_945835885.1 of uncultured Alphaproteobacteria bacterium. Classification (GTDB taxonomy): domain Bacteria; phylum Pseudomonadota; class Alphaproteobacteria; order RF32; family CAG-239; genus RUG410. The sequence continues at coordinate 69 of CAMAJR010000024.1, read as the reverse complement.
TCTTTGTTTTCACCTTCAATTACCGTGTTTATTTTCATTTTCAGCACCCTTATTGTATAACTATCATTA
>CAMAJR010000023.1 GCA_945835885.1 uncultured Alphaproteobacteria bacterium | reverse complement strand
TGGCGGAATCGGTAGACGCTGCAGACTTAAAATCTGTTGGGATTTATCCCGTGCCGGTTCAAGTCCGGCCTAGCGCACCAAACAAAATAACCTCCCTTTTTTCGGGAGGTTTTTTTGTTGCTGTGCATAAGCTTTAGAACTTATATTTGGCATTGAACATATAATAAGTCTTTTGTCTGTCGTCCATCGGCATATTGGCTGAGGCGTCAAGAGTCAAATCACGATAGTCAAACTGAGCTTTTATATTAAAAATACCATAATCACGCTTAATGCGATTGCTGATAATGTCATAATATCCAATCATATCGGAAACAGCGGCTTTTGCTTTATAGTTATCGCCAAACTCGTGAATATACTTACCGCCGGCACCGAGAGAGAATGCGGAATGAGAGTTGATTTTTATCTTTTTCTTGGCTTGCAAGCTCAACACCGATTGAGCTGAAAGCACATTCTTGTTTTGAAGACGCAAGCCATCGTTTGTTTCGTTAATAGCATCAACATATATTCCGGTCACATCAACTTCTGCTTGCGGCTCAACTTCAAACCAATCGAGGTCATAGTTCTGTTTGACTGCCGCGTCAACGCCATAATAAGACTCTTTGGTTTTTGCTTTATAGGTATCGGAAATCGCCTCACGACGATAATGTCCGCGCGCATATCCGGCTTTCGGCTTAACCAAAGCAGTCAGATTTTCCGAGTCAAATATCATCGGCACAAATACTTCAACCACGTTGTTGTAGCGTCCGGAGCCGTCATCATAATCGCTATCTGAGCGAATGGCCTCGACACCAAAACCTAAACGCATACCGTTATCATAATCTTTATCCATAAATCCGTAGGCCGCTTCGATTTGGTCGGAATATCCGACAACACCGTCTTTTGCATCCATACTGTTATGATAGCTGGCAACATTAACAATCACACGGTCTTCTTTGTCTGTCACATTAAGCAAATCTTCATTGGCTTGGCGACTGACGGTTTGTTCAATATCTAAGCTTTGCTTAACAAGATTCGGCACAAAGTTAAAGCCGAGTTCGTTACGCGTCAAAGCATAGAGTTGATTTTTAGAGCGTGCAGTCTTTAAGAAATCGAACACGCGTTCGCCGTGTTTTTCTTTGTAGTTGGTTGCCAAATAATCAGATATTTGTGCGTCATCAATGGTTTCAGCAAACGGTTTCATTGTCATCACAACACTTGTGTTGCCGTTATCGCTCTTTTGTGATGAAGCGTCAAACATATAAGATTGCGAAACAAACTCAACGCCTTTATCTTCTCCGACGAGGGTATCTTCGTTGACGTATGTGGTTTGGTATCCGCCCTGAACGGTGCTCGGTTCAACGCGAAGCTTTCCGGCGAATGAGTCGGCAGTATATGTGCCGTCTTTACCGACCGAAATGTAAGCAGAATTTTCATCGGCGTTACCGAAGTGGACATCACCGTTAACCTTAAATTCACCGGAGTTGGTAATTTTAATATTTTTCAAAATATCGGCATCATCTGTCCAAATCAGAGAGTTATGAGAAGCGGTAACTTCTTCGCTTTGAGCAACAGCTGTTTCCAGAGCATCTGTATCGAGTTCACTGTCATCAAGCATCACAACATTAACCGTTCTGCCGTCAGCAAGCGTAACCGCTTGGGCTATGAGTGCAGAGTCAGCTAATTTAACCGGCTTAGCAATAAAGTTTGTGACAGAGCTGGTAGACATTTGACCGTCCGAAACATTATCTATCGGTTCAAAGAAGTGGTCGCCTAATCTGGTTTCATCAAGCGGAAGAACGTATTTCGCATAATCTGCTGCCGTCATGCAAGTTGTGCCATCCCAACAATAAATTGTTTTATCTGTTTCTCCCGGATTGATGGTAACATTATCATCACGCGGGGTCCAATAATATTCATATCCGGAAACATCTCCATATGTTGTTTGTCTTCTGTTAAGCACAAAAGAATAATCTTTTACAATTTTTAAGGTTCCTTTAATGACACCGCCGCTGTTATCTACAACAACTTTATTGCCTGAAGAATAATCCGGAATTTCTACATAAACATTACCTTCAATAGTTCCGCCGCTATTATAAAGGTCAAATGCGCCTTTTTTGTATATAATCCAATCACCTGTTCCTTTCAGAAGACCGCTATTAATTAATTTTCCGACATTACCGCCTTTTCTGCTGTCGATAATCGGACCGGAAGCATTAATCAATGTGCCGCTGTTTTCAATAGTGCCGAAGTTACCTATAAATGCACCTTTAGCAGAATTTACATGAACATATCCGGCGTTGGTTACTTTGTTTGCCTGACCGTTTACGAAAGAGCCGGTAATAGCACCTTTATTCAGGTTTGAGATAACACCATCACCGGTATTTTCAATCGTGCCAAAAATACCATGAAAGACACCTTTATCCGGATTATTTTGGTCTGTTGAGTTTATAAGCACTAAGCCACTGTTGGTTACTGTATTGGCCTGACCATTAACAAAAGAACCGGCAGGAATAGGTTTATCTCCACCCGTAGTTTCTTCATTTCCGCCTTTGATTTCACTGGTATTGGTAATTGAGCCAAAGTTACCTTTGAAGGCATCATGGTAAACACCGGCATGAATGCCTGTTGGCAAGTATTCACCATAGTCAACAAGCATTTCACCGCTATTTTCAATCATATCGACTTTTTTGCCATCCACAGGGTCATTGTCAACAATTCCACCTTCCATAGCATAGATTTTACCGGTGTTGGTAAAGTTTGCTGTTGCGACGGTGCTGTTGATAACAATTGGTCCCCAATAGTTTTTGATAAAGCCATTGTTGGTGATATTGGTAACATTTTCAAAAACAGGTGTCGCCGTAACACTAGCTACTTTCCATGTTGGCCAATCTTCCCATGGGTTGTTTTCGCAATTAGGTCCTTCGCACGAAACATTCTGATTGCCTTCCGGTGTTCCGGATATTTCTCCATTTTGCTGACTGTCTTCAATATAGTCATTTGTTTTTGAATCCAGACCATTGACAATAACTTGTCCGTTTTCACCATTGGTAAATGTTTCGGCGTTGCGGATAGCCGCACCCCATTCGGTATGCATATATCCGTTATTGGTAACATTTCCTCTTTGATTATCTTCAAATTTAATTAAATCATACGGACCATCTAAACTGAATCTGTCAGACAATTTTACTTCAATAACACCGGTTTCATCATTGGTGACGGTCGGTGCGCCATAAATAGCGTTATCGTTATGCGTGGCAATTGTGCCTGCATTGGTAACAAAAGTTTTAGCAACAACAGCCTTTCCTTTTCCTTCAACAATTGCCTTAGATTTTACTGGTCCTGTGTAGCTTAAAGCATTTGCGATTGCATTGCCGTTTTGACGAATAACTACAACGCCATTATTGGTAACAACGGTTGTGTAAGCCGCAGAATGGATACCGTGACCGTTGCCGACATATATGCTTCCGGAATTGGTAACAGAACCCTCAGATGACGTGTAAATACCATCTCCTGTTCCTTTAACCGTAATAGTGCCGTTGTTGATAATATCTCCGGAAGTTGATGTGATTCCGTAATTTCCGCTACCGGTATATCTGATTTCAATTGTGCCGTTATTGGTAATACTTTCTGACGGACCACCGTTAATACCGACACCGGCATTGTTGTTATCTATGATAATGCTGTTGGTGTTGGTAACTGTGCCGCCGTTGGTGAAAATACCGTAGTTTGATCCTGTCGCCCCCGCATCGCCTCTAATATAAATCGCGCCGTCATTGGTGATTTCTACGGCAGAAGTTCCGCGAAGGGCTGTGCCTGCTCCATAAAGATTTATGGCGCCGCTGTTGGTAATTGAGCCGGACTGAATGCCGATACCGAGCAAGTTTGTGCCTTGTTGAGTTATGTCTTTATCACCGACGTTAATGGTGCCGGTGTTGGAAACTTCGGCCGCACCGGCTGCAGATTCAATACCGGAAGAATTAGACGAATCCGTATCTAACGAAGCAACGTTAATCGCACCGCTGTTATCAATCGCTAAACCGTCTAAGGAGCTGGATGTCGAATAAATACCTTTGCTGTTGTGCCCAGCAATAACAATCTGACCGGAATTTGTTACAGAGTTGGTTCTGGTTAAGGAAATACCCATACTGTTTTGTGTATAGATATAAATATTTGCCTGATTTTCAACAGATTCACCGTTCAAAACATAAATACCGTAGTTTTTCTTATTTACTTCCGGTGGATTGCTCTCTATTTCCGGTGCAATTTGAATTGTGCCATTTTGCTGATTGGTAATAGTTGCCTGACTGCCGGTAGAACGAATACCGATGTTTCCACCCCAATCTTCTGCCGGATTTTTCACACCTTGAAGTGTTGCAATTTTAATTTTACCGGAGTTGGTAATTGCCGCACTGCCGCCCTGTGAATCGATTCCCGTGCTTAAATCTCCGTATTTCAGAGTAATATTGCCGGAGTTTTTGACGGTTTGTGAATTACTGCTGGAAATACCGTAACTCTTTTCGGCATTTACAACAATGGTGCCGCTGTTATCGATTGATGAACCGTAAGTTGTGCGAATACCGTATGCTTTTTCTCCTTCGGTGTATGCTCCACCTTCTTCTTCGGCATCTTCTTTGCTACCGATGGTTATATCGGCTTTATTTGTGATTGCGGTTTCACCGCTTGAATCAATACCGATGCTCTTGTTAGAATAATAAACCGTGATTTTACCGGTGCTGCTGTTATCAATACTGTTGCCGTCGGAATATATACCCTTTGAGGCACGTTTTTCGTTGACATCACCGTCATAATCTCCAAGGTCTTCGTTGTCTATGGTAATAATGCCGGTATTTTTGATTTGATCATGACCGTAAATAGCCACGCCTTGACCATAAAGCTTAATATCGGCCTGATTGTCTAAGGTTTCGGATTTTGGTGCGTAAATACCGAGTTCGTCGATACCCGGCATACCATCTTCTTTAGGGAAGCCGACAATAATTTTGCCGAGCTGACTGTTGCTGATGGTTTTGCCTTGTGCCGAATAAATACCGCCGCTGGATTTTCCGTAAGGAACCGTTATCGGGCCGCTGTTGGTAATCGTTTCGGCAACATCGGTCCATATACCATAGCTTTCAGAGCCGTAGACGTTGATTTCTGCCGCATTGGATAAAGTTGAAGCGTTGTAAGCATAAATACCATAGGCCTTTTTATCGGTATCAGGAGATGTATTGTCAGGGTTGCCGACATTAATAACGCCTTCATAGGTGTTGGTAATGGTTGCCGGACCGACTAAAGATAAAATACCGTAATTTTTGTTGGCATAATCAAGTATAATCGGTGCGGCATTATTGATTGTTACTTCACCGCCGGTATAAATACCGATAATGTTGTTTTTGCCATACATATGGATTTCGCCGGAATTATTCAAAGCTTTAACTTTGCCGCCGTAAATACCCCAAGCAGGGTCTTGCGCATAAACTCTTAATGTTCCTGAGTTTTCCAAACTCTCGCCTTTAACGGTATAGATTGCTGCCGCGTTTTTGGCACTGTCTTCTTGACCTTCCTGACCGATGGTAACGTCACCGGAGTTTTTAATTGTTACATTACCGGTTGCATAAATACCGAAACTGTTGTTGGCGACATTGCTGCCTCCCGGTATGGTTATTTTGCCGGAGTTGGTAACCGAACTGCTGCCTGCGGCATTTTCACCTGTGCTGTCTTGTGAATAAATACCTTTTGCGGTCATTCCTTCAACATATAAGTTACCGGAGTTGGTAATGGCACCGCCGCCGGAAATTGCCGTGCTGTCACTGTTGGCATAAACGGTAATATTTGCTTTGTTATTGACACCTTGTGCATTCAAGGACTTAATGCCGTGTGCATTTGATCCCGGCGTATCGCTCCCGATGACGATAAGACCTTTACCGTTGTTGGTAACCATTGCCTTGCCGGCCGAGAAAATACCGACACTGCGGTCCCCTTGCGGTAAGGAAATAGTCGCATTGTTTATAATGGAATCGCCGTCGGTGTTGTAAATACCATAACTTTGCGATGCATAAACCGTAATTTGTCCGTCATTACGCAATGTGCCGCCGTATTCTAAATAAATGCCGTGAGCATGGGTTGCCGGAAGTCCGGGTTTTCCGATGAGAATAATACCGTCTTCAGAATTGGTAATATTGGAAGATGTGTCATCTGTGCCGACCGAGTGGATACCGTATGCGCCGTTGGCAATATCTATGGTAATGGATTTTTTATTGTTAATTGTTGAATTGCCGCGCGTGTAAATACCGGTTGCTTTATTTTCAGGCATATAGATATCGCCGCGGTTTTCAACAGTTTGTGTAGATGTTGTGCGCGCATAAATACCGTAACTGTCATCGGAATATACTCGAATGGCACCGTCATTTGTGATGCTGCTTGCATCTTCGGCATAAATGCCGTAAGAAGTAATTTCTCCGCGATATTCATTGCTGCCGATGGTAATATGCGGTATTTTATTGGCTTGTTTGATGTTGTTGATTGTTACACCCGATCCGGTCGAATAAATACCGGCACCGCCGTTCGGACCGTAAACATTTAAAACGCCGTTGTTTGTAATATTGGTACCGTGTGTTTCAAGAGCGTGCCCGTAATCACCGGTAACGGTAATGTTACCGCTATTGGTTAATGTTTTTCCGCCGGTAATACCGCTGGCATAAATATCACCGCCGGCAATACCGCTGGCATAAACCGTGATGTTTGCATCATTTGTAATAGAGGTGGCATTTGTGCTGTATATACCGTGTCCGTTGGTAATGCCGGAATAATTATAAGGATTTGTGCCGTTTTCGGTGCCGACAATAATTGTTGCTATAAATGTATTGGTAATTGTCGGTTTGGCATCATCAACCGTGTAAATACCATAGCTGTTTTTGGCATCATCAATTGTTATTTTTCCGGTGTTGGTAATTGATGTTGTTTTTTCATTTGCACCTTCTATACCTTTACTATTGTTACCGGTAATGTGAATGGTATTATTGTTGGTAATGGTTTGTCCGCCGGTAATACCGCTGGCCTTATCCGAATTTACGGTAATTTCGGCGTTATTCAGGATATTGGCTGCGCCTTCGGCATAAATACCGTGTCCGTTGCTTCCGGCGGTAACCGTTCCGACTTTTATGGTTGCATCGGCATTATTGGTAATATTAACAGCGGCAGATTTGTCAACATAAATACCATAACTGTTGTTTGCATTGTCGAGTGTAAGTGTGCCGTTATTGGTAATTTGCGTGGCATTGCCGGATTCAATGGCTTTGCTGTCTTGACCGGTAATATAGATTTTACCGTTATTGGTAATAACCTGTCCGCCGGTAATACCGGTTGATTCCATGGCATAAATTGTAATATCGGCATCGTTAGTGATTGTTGCGGCATTCTTAGAAGAAATACCGTGTGCATTGGTTTGGTCTTCCGTTTCGTCTTTTGTGCCGATAATAATGGTCATATCATCGCCGGTATTGGTAATAGTGGATTTAGCCGAATCTGAAGTCCGAATACCGTAGCTGTCTTGAGCGACGGCAATCCGAATACGATTGGAGTTCGTGATTGCCGTATTATTTGCTGCACCGTAAATACCGTGTGCTTTGCCGCCGGTCAAATAAATTACACCGGAGTTGGTAATGGTTTGTCCGCCGGTAATACCGCTTGTTTTATAAATCAGGGCATCAGGCGAATCATCAATACCCGAGGTATCAAAATCTTGTCCGGCTGCATAAACGGAAATTGCCGCTTCATTAACAATACTGGTTGCACCCAAAGAGAAAATACCGTGACTGCTGATACCGATATTTTCTTCTGTTTCATCACCAACAACAATGGATAAGTGGTTGCCCGTGTTTGAAATGTTGGTTGCCGCCGTTTTGTAAGTGCGGATACCATAACTGAACTCGGCAACGTCAATTTTGATATTGCTGGTATTGGTTATGTTGGTATTGTTGGCTGCGCCGTAAATACCGTGTGCCTTACCGCCCGTAACGTGAATTGTGCCGGAGTTGGTAATAGTTTGTCCGCCGGTAATACCGCCGGTCTTATATGTCAGGCGCTCTAACGCATCATCTTCACCGCTGAGAGGCATATTGACACCTTCGGCATAAACCGTAATGGCGGCTTCATTGGTAATACCGGTTGCGCCGACAGCAAAAATACCGTGACTGCTTAAGCCGACTTCGTTCTCATTACCGACAACAATCGTCAGGTTATCCGATTGATGAATCGGTTTATTGATAATAGTTGTCGCTGCCGTATTGGCCGCCCGAATACCGTAACTGTATTTGGCAACATCAATAACAATATTGTTGTTGTTAGTAATCGAAGTGTTATTAACCGCGCCGTAAATACCGTGTGCTTCGCCGCCCGTAATATGAATAACACCGAGGTTGGTAATTGCTTGTCCGCCGGTAATACCGCTGGCTTTAAGCGGTAAAAACTCTAAAGAATCTTTGACGTTTGTTGCCGGGTCTCCTGCCGCATAGACCGTAATATCGGCTTCATTAATAATGCTGCTGGATTTGACGGCATAAATACCGTGCGCACTGATACCGGTTACACCATCTTCGGTTCCGACGGTTATTTTGGCATTTGTCGTTTTATTTTCGATTGCGGTTTCGGCCTTATCATCGGCGTGAATACCGAAACTGCCATTGGCATCATCAATATTGATTTTGCCTTCATTATAAATGCTTGTATTATTCTTATTGCCGAAAATACCGTTGCTTTCACGTCCGACAATATGAATTGCACCGGATTCGCCGTTGTTGCTGTAATTATAAATGGCTTGTCCGCCGGTAATACCGCTGGCTTTTTGCGCATAAACGGTTATATCCGCATAGTTGGTTATGTTGCTGGAATTTTCAGAATAAATACCGTGACCGTTGTGCGCACAGTTCAAATCACCCGGCACGCAATCGTCTTTTGTGCCGATAGTAATGACACCGGTTGATTGGTTGGTAATCGTCGGCGTGTTGGTATCGTGTTTGGTATAAATACCATAGCTGTCTTGCGCTTGTTCAATGGTAATAGCGCCTTCGTTTTCAATACTTGTGCCGTTTGATGAAATACCTTTACTATTTTGACCGCCGATTAAAATAGCACCTTTATTGGTAATGGTTTGTCCACCGGTAATACCGCCGGCATCACGGGCATAGACCGTAACATCGGCTTCATTTTGAATATTGGTTGCTTCCGGCGCATAAATACCGTGACTGCCCGTTCCCAAAATGATATTTCCGTCTTTATCCGTGTTTTTAATGAGAATATTACCGCCGGTTTTATTGGTAATATTGATATTTTTCAATTCTCCCGAACCGGTTGCATCGGCGTGGATACCGTAACTGTGGTTAGAACCGTCAATACTTATGGCTCCGCTGTTGGTAAGGGTAGAACCGTTAGTATAAATACCGTTGCTGTTATGACCGCGTAAATAAATTTTTCCGGTGTTGGTAATTACATCACCGCCGGTAATACCATTACCCGAAGCATAAATCTTAATCAACGAATCATTGGTAATGGTCGAGGCCTTTTCGGCAAAAATACCGTATGCGCCTTTAGCAACTTGTTCTATCGGTTTGTTTTTATCTATCGGATCACCGTATTCATCATATCCCATAATGATAGAGCCGGTGCGTGTGCTGGCAACAATTACATCGCCGAGCGCATAAATACCGTAACTGTAAGCCGCATTATGCAAAATTAAGTCGCCGGTATTGGTAATTGTTTGAGAAACGGATTCTTGTTGTTCGCCGTTTTCATCTAATGTGGAAGTAGAAATGGCTTTGTTTTCTTCGCCGAAAGTTTCAATAACGCCGTTGTTAATAACGTTTGCTACGGCACCGCCGTAAATACCGGTAGATTCGTCACCGGTCATTTTAATTTTAGCACCGTATTTTTTGATGATTTCATCATTGGTAATACTTTCACCGCTTTGGGCATAAATACCATAACCGTTTTGGTTGTGAACGGTAATTGCTCCGCGATTGGAAACCGTTTTGATGGTGTTGGCTTTTATGGCGTATCCCTGCTTGTTTGTCGTTCCTTCTTTGCCGATGGTAATCGAGCCGGTTGTTGAATTTTCGACGGTTATTTTACTTTTTTCTTTGCCGTCTTTATCAAATCCTTGAATAGCTATTACATTATTGCCCTTACCGTAAATTTTTCCGTTATTGATAACGGTCACGGTTCCCGTTGCGCGGATAATATCCGAATTATCATAATAAGAATTTATTTTTCCGCTTTTTTCATTGGTTATGGTAATATTGCCGCCGGCCAAAATAGCGTGGCTGTCGCCCTCGCCCTCAGCATCATTCCACAAGTTTATAAAGCCTTTATTGGTAATATTACCGATTGCGTCATCTAAAGATATTAAACCGTTGCTGTGGTTGACCGGTGAATCTTCCAAACCGACGTTGATAATACCTTTGGTATCGTTAAGTGCCGTTGCATCGCCGCCGATTTCAATAGCGTTGCTGTAATCGTTTTCAATGTTAAGTGTGCTGTCGTTGGTAACGGTGCCGTGTTCTGCATAAATGCCCGTGCTGTGAGCATTATGCAAATAAATGTTGCCACCGTTTTCATTTTTGATTTCCGTGTCCGCACCGGTTGAATAAATAGCATAATTTTGCGCACCGTCTTCTTTATTATAAAGGTGAATATCGCCTTTGTTGGTAATTTTAGAGCCGTTGCCCTCATTTATAACGGCGATACTTCCGGAAACCGGATTTTTCTCGGTGCCGACATTGATAACACCGGATTTGTTATTGATAACTTCGCTTTTTCCGCCGGTATAGATACCGTAAGCATCATCGCCGAACACATTGATGTCTTTGTTGTTGGTAATTTTTACGTTCGAACCTTTGGTATAAACAGCTGCGCCTGCGCCGGTTGTGTACATATCGATGGTTCCGTTGTTTTCGACTTGCAAAGCCATTGCTGTGCCGGTGGCATTTTGGGCCTGACCATAAATACCGTAGCTGTTGTTGACAAGATTTTTCGCACTGCCGACAACAATTTTGGCGCCTTTGGCATTAACAAACTTTGGTTTGAATACGCCGGTTGTCGTGTCTTCATTTTTCGTATCGCCTACCACACTATCGTTGCCTGTTTCTGTATTTGAAGCGGAGGAATGATTGACATTTTCTTTTTTTCGGTCAGCTTCACTCTGATTGGCCACGCCGGCATAAACACCAATACTGTTGTTACCGTTAATGATAATATCTTTATTGTTTTGCATATTTGAGTAATCGGTGGCGTGCAAACCTGCGGAGTTGTCGTGATCTGCCCGAATCAAACCGTTGTTGATGATATCGGCATTTCTTTTCGATTCGCTGACCATAGCGATTGAAAAATTAGAATCGGTTTGAATTGTGCCGTTGTTAATAATACTGGCATTATTCAAAGTTTTGGCATCCATATACATACCGATGGTATTGGTGGCGTTTTTACCGCTACGGTCACGAATAGTAATTGTTCCGTTGTTGACGGCTTTAGCTTGTGTATTTTCCGCGCCGTCATTTGCTTCAACCGCCATTGCAGCAACAAACGATGAGCCGTTCATATTGATTTCGGCACCTTCTTCATTATAAATACCCTCTGTTGTTGATGAAGAATATTCGCTGCTGTCTTCTTTTAAGGTGCGCGCTTTGGTGCTGATAATAGATGTGCCGAGAGCGATTGAATAGTTTTTAAACGGGTCGTAAGTTACACCCTCTTTGGCGATAACGCCCGAATTGGTGGCGGTGGCATCGTAATTGATGATACCTTTGTTATATGCATTGCTGTAAGCACCGCCGAACACAAACGAATCAGTTGCACTTTCATGAATATTAATGGTGCCGTCATTGGTAATGTCGGTGCCGCCGGAATAATCATTTTGCATTGCCATTGATTTGTGTGAATAAATGTCAATAATACCGGTATTAATCAATTCCGTGCGGTTGGTTTTGCCATAACCATACATTGCAATATTATTATTAAATTTGGTTTCAGGTGAGCCGATAATGATGTTTCCCTCGTTTTTAACCGTGCCGCCCACAAAAGAAGCCATACCGTAGCTGTTGCCGATTTGAATATTGATAATACCCTCGGCCGTGTTTAACAGTGTCGGATTGATGTTGGCATATAAGCTGGAGTTGTTACCGGTCCCCTCGACCGCGCTCATACCGTAGTTGATGCGTTTGTTTTCAGACGACGTGAAAATAGTGATGTTGCCCGAGTTGGTTAAGTTACCGCCGTGAACCGATTGCATACCTGCAGAAACTTCTGCTTCTTTATCATATTCATCAAACAAAGTAATTTTAATTGTTCCGAGGTTTTTGGCATCGGTGTTGGCATCGGCACGAATACCGACAATTCCGCCCAAGCCCTTGCGCAAAGCTGTTGCCGAAGTTGCCGTATAATTACCCGAATAACTGATATCTATTGTACCGTAATTGCTTATGGTAACATTTTCGGCTCGGTTTAAGTTGAATGAGCCGTTTAAAAAGTCATTATGCAAAAAGCTGCCCATACCGACCAAAGAAACTTTGATTTCATTTTGAGTTGTGCCGCTGTCGCCGGCAGAAAGATAAATTTTACCGGTAGAATAGTTGATAACGTTAATGGTATCTTGATTGAGTTTGCTTCCCATATTAACAATCAACGCTTCCATACCAATCATAGTGCCGATACTTGCACTGCTGCCGGAGGTTGTGGCGCTTGAAGTTGTGATTGCGTCTAAGGCATCACCGACAAGAGAGTCGCTTGAATTATCGCCGTCGGAAGTTGTGTTGCTGTCCGTTTCCTCTTCTTTTGCCAATGGGTCGTTGACGGCTTCCACCGCCGTTCCTTTAATATCACCGTAGTTGTAGATGGAAGAGGCGGTATCGGCATACATTCCGAAAATCGTGTCGTTTGTTTTGTAGCCGGAAAAGTTTAAGGCAATACCGTTTGTGCAATCGCCTTCAATAATACCGTTACCGTAATTGATTGCTTGAGAACTTTCGGATGCGACCATACCGCCGCTGGCATTATAACTGTCTACTTTGATGTAACCGTTGTTAGTGATATAGCTTTTTTCAATCGCGGTCATACCGATTGTGCCCGGACCTACTTCAAGCAAAATGTCTTCTAAATTGATGTATGTGCCGCCGCCTTTTGCATATAAAATGGCATCCATATACGTTGTTCCGGAGATGCTGTTACGCACGTCGATGTTAACGATTTTTTCGATATTGGTATTGGAATGGCGCAAAATTTGGTCGTTTTTCATAATGCCGCTGGTAACTTTTACCGCTACACCGTCGGTTGTGTTATTACGACCTAAGCTGTTGTAGTCTTCACTGTCTGTACTCGGAGCGTTGCCGCCGCCGCCACCGCCACCGCCGCTGCCTGCTAATGCCCAAATTACGGCTGCCGCTACAGCACCGCCGCCAATCCACCACCAAATTGGAGCAATACGATTGTTATTTTTGCCGCCGGCAACAACTGCCGCGCCGTCTCTGCTGCGAGCGCCACTGTCGATAACGTCACTGCGGCTGACAAATGCCGAATAGCCGCTGACATTTTGTGTGCAAGGGTGATACGGATTTGCACCGGCAGCCACAAAAGCATTGTATGCGTGCACATCTCTGCGCCGTGCTGCCAAACATAAGCCGGTATCGCCGTTACCGTTGGTTGCGTCAATATTCATACCTCTATAGTTTGAAGCACGCAGAGATTCAACATCTCCGTCATGCGCTAATTTATACATTTGATTGAATGAAATCGGTGATAAGCGCGCCTGAGCCATTGCCGGTCTGACGGCAACAGTTAAGCTGAACGCATATATCGTCGTTATACAAACTGCCTTCGTAAATAGCGCATTTCTAAGCATTTTGAGTCCTTTCTACACACATTCTCACACACTATGATAATACGCCCGAAGGTTTAAGTTTTAGTAAATAAAAAAAAGAAAAAATCTGCCTTGTTTTTGCAGGGCAGATTTTTGAGAGTTTTTTAGTTATTTTTGGTTTGAATTGTGATTTTTTTGAATTTCTGTTTTTCGTCAGGAGATTTTGGTATGGAAACCGTTAAAATACCGTTGTTATAGTGTGCGGCGGCGTTTTCATAATCTAAATCCCACGGCAACGGAATTGTGCGTTTGAATGTTCCGTAAGTGATTTCCGAAAAATAAGCGTCTTTTTCCGAAACTTCACTCATATTCTTTTTTTCGCCGGCAACCGATAAATAGCCGTCGGCAGAAATTTGTAAATCCAAATCTTTTTCCTCAACCCCAGGCAATTCAGCCGTAACGGTTACGGCATCTTTGTTTTCGGCAATTTGAAAATGCGGTTCCCATTCTCCGGAAATTTCGCTTGCCGTGCTTGGGATATCAAGATAATTCCAAAAATAATTAATTAAACGATTTAGGTCATTTGTGCGACTGAGCGGGGTCATATCCGAATTATGACCGCGTGTGCCGCAAGAAGCTAAATTTTTCATATTCACCTCTATTTGCTGACTTCGATTTCTGTTTCTTCAACCTCAAATCCGCTGGCGGCTCCGTGCTTTGTTCCGCAACCGCAACCTGATGTTTTGACTGAATCTTTGTTGGTGCTCATCGCTGGTTTTTTATTCAACTTCATATTTTTTCTCCTTATATATTATTAAAACAGATGCAAAAACTTTTTGTTTTCACGCTAAAGAAAATAAATATGAATTTTGCAAATCAAAGCTGACCGTTCGGCTAATAGCGCAAAGATTATTTTTCTTTGCTCTCGTGATATTCTTTTTCGGTGTTGATTTCCCAAATGGCATCTTTATCAGTTGTTTTGCCTAAAATATGATTGACTGCGGCAAACGATGTCGCCATTGAATGGTCCATATTGTTATAACGATGCTGTCCGTTACGCCCGACACAATAAAGATTAGCAAAGCCCTTCAGATAATCAATCAGTTTATCAATATCTTTGTAAGTGTCAAAATACGCCGGATATGCCTTTTTTACGCGTTCAACGTGAGAATCCGCGACATCTTCTGCTTTTGAAATTACTTTCATCTTTACAAGCTCGTTAATGCCGAAGTTTTGCCATTCTTCATCACTCATATTCCAATATTTGTCGCCTTCTTTACAAAAATACTCCAATCCTATCCAGATATTTTCTTCCGGCTTTGCCACCAAATACGGCGACCAATTGTTAAAAATCTGAATTCGCCCGAGTTTAACACCGGTATCTTGCACATAAATCCAACAATCCGGCACAATGTTGTTGAGTGTTTTGAGTTTGGTTTTATTTTCCATATTGAGCTTTTTTAAGAGCAAACCGACCGTCACAAAATCCCGATACGGCAAACCGGCAGCAATTTGAGCAATATCTTTCGGCGCGTCTTGAATGCCGGCAATCAAATCTTTGAGCGGCATAGAAGAAATTACGATGTCCGCATTTTCTGTGATGTTTTTGCCGTTATGCGTATAAGTAACAGCAATAATTTTGCCGTCTTTCACTTCAAAGTTTGTGACTTTGGCTTTTTTTATGATTTTTCCGCCAGCTTCTTCTATTTTTTCGGCGGCTGTTTCCCAAAGTTGTCCCGGACCGAATTTCGGATAACTGAACTCCTCAATTAGCGATGTTTCTATATGTTTGCGTTTGTGCGGAATAAGCTTGCCGAAAATATCTTTGATAATGGCAACAATCGACAGTCCTTTAACGCGCTGTGCGCCCCAATCGGCGGAAATATCACGCGGATGCCGACCCCATAGTTTTTCGGTATAACCCTCAAAAAACATAGAATAAAGCTTACGACCGAAGCGGTTGATATAAAAATTTTCAAGCGATGTTTCCGGCAGTTTGCGCGCTATCGACCATAAATAGCTGAAACCGGCCTGAGCGGTGGTGAACACGCCCATATTGAGAATAGTGTTAATATTCATTTTGACCGGATAGTCAAAGAATTTGTGTTTGTAATAAATACGCGAAACGCGGCGTCGTTTGAGCATCACAGCATCTTCCGTTTCCGGATTCGGACCGGTGGGATTAAGTTCAACTTCGCGTCCGGTCAGAATATCATCAAATGACGGTTTGCCCTGCAACGGCATCAAATCATTCCACCATTTGACCACTTCATCATCTTTTGAAAAAAAACGGTGACCGCCGATATCCATACGGTTGCCGTTATGCTGCACGGTGCGTGAAATACCGCCGATGGCATCATTTTCTTCCAAAACGGTAACATCATATTTATCAGATTGCTTTAAGAGTTCAAAGGCCGCCGTAATTCCGGCCGGACCGGCACCGATAACAAGGACTTTTTTCATAATGACACTCCTTTTTTTTGAGCATACCCGCAAAAGTGTTAAAAAACAATGTTTTTTTGCATATTATATTATGTCTTGCTTTTTTTTCAAAAATTAAATAAGTTAGTTTTTGAGGCAAGAATGAAAAAGTTTTATTGTTTTTACTGTCAGGAAAATATTAAACCGCACGGATTTTTGATGTTTCGGTATTGTCCGAATTGTCGTCGCCGTATAACTGACAAGGGGGAAGGTTTTTATAAAGTTTGCGATATTTGCAACGCAAACTTGCCTGCCGACGCCGATAAATGTTTGCGATGCGGCTATAATTTCAACAAAGACCACGCCATAGACAATTTTGTTGCCAGCCGTTTTTTGGATAAAAATACTTGGTTGGGCTGGCTTCTTGTTTGTTTGGCATTGTTTTTGGGTATTATTGTGACTCTCGGTGTTTTATATATTTCTTTTTATATTGCCGGAATTGTGTTGTTGATAGTCTTTTTTGCTTTTTTGTTCAATATTTTGCGCGCGTGGCTGCATATATAAAGATTCCCGCAAAGCGTTTAAGCCATGCGGGATACATTAATCATAAGTGTTCAAAGTTGTTAATAAACTCGCCGACGGTTGAATCGATGCTGAAGGTGTGGACCGAAAATTCTTTTCCGAAAAGCCACATAAGCTCATACAAGAACTGTTCAAAATCCTGTTGATCCATTTCTAAATCGGTGACAAAATGAGCAGACTTCAGATTGGAAGCAGTCGGGAATTTTTCTACGGCAGGATTATGCAGGTCATTTAAGACACTGCGCACGAAGAATATTATTCCTTCCTCCTTTTCCGGCTTCTGAATCGAGAGCAAGCGCTCGCAGATTTCTCCTAAGTCGGCCTTTTCTTCATCGGTTGCCTGTGTTTTGAACAAGTCGCTGTTGCCAAAAGCACTGACTTTTGCAAGCAGAATCGTTACTTTACCAAGGTTTGGTGTGCGCTCGAGTGTCGTCAACGCGTTTGCAAACATCCACATACGAAAAGCAATTTCGCCATCGCAATAGTAATACTTTTTTGTCATAAGCATTTTGTTTTGATTGATAATATATAAATTGTAAAAATATATGACAGATTATAGACAAATAAAATAGCTTGTCAATAAATATTATGCTTTTTCTTGCAATAAATCAATTACCGCAAAAATGCTGTATAACTGGCTGACGACTTCGCGCACTTTGGCGTAATCAAGTGCCGGTGTAAACAAAGATGTCGTTTCAAACAAATTTTTACTCGTATGCACGGCAATCATCAATTTGCTGTCAAAAAAGCCGAAATCAATGTCTTTGCCGTGAAACAGTTTTTTGACATCATTGATTTTTTCCATAAAAATCGGCGTTAAAATATAGCGTGCTTCAATTTGATTAGAAGTTAAAACACTCCATTTTTTGCTGAAATCAATCGATTCCAAATTGACTTTTTGTGTTGCTTTTTTACGATATCGCATCAAAAATTTGACGCACAAAAATACAACACATCCTAAAATCGCTATCAGCATAAAAAATAATTTGGGATGAAATTCATTGTTTGCAAAAAAACACAAAGGCATTAAAAGTGCCGCAAACACACCGCAAATGAGTAATGTTATGAATAAAAACTGCTTATTGTTTCTGTAAAATGCTGAGAAACTGCCGCTATTTTTAACAACGGTTTGTCCTTTGAATTTTTTATTGAATTTCAGCAAAATAACAACACCGTCAAACACGCAATAATCGTGTTTATCACCTTTGACACGCAATTCTTTTTCGTCAACCGAGATTTTTGTGTTATTGTAAATGCCTTCAAACGAATCGTCGGTATCATTGCGGTTAAATTTTGGGAAAAGTTCGGATTCTTTTATATCTTCTTCCGAAACGCTTAAAACCGGACTATATTCAAATGTGCCCCAAAATGAAAGAATCTTGTCCATTACCAATGACTTAGTTTCGACGCAATAATCATCTATCGGGATACGGCAATAGATAAACATTAAAAATATTGCCGAAATCGAAAGTTTTATAAAGCCATCGGAATCATAAATTTGCTTGCTGATAACGCCGTTTATACATAGGCACACAATCAACAAAATGAATGCTGAGCAACTAATGGTTCGCCGCCAAAATCTGCCGAGATATTTTTTTCTTGCCGGCTCGAGCTGTTCATATTTTTTACGCAAATTCGCATCGTAAAAAGTCTTAAAATCCTGTTGTAATTTTGCCAATTTATAGTTCGGTCGAGCCATTTATTTACTCCATTCGATAACGGGATATGCTTGCCAACCGTGCAAATTATAATGCCACCATTCGTGCGAGATACTTTCAAACCCGTAACTTTCCATCAAAGCCCGAAGAAAATCGCGATTTTTCAGTGCTTCGGCCGATGCTTCCATATAATCGTGACGTGCTTTTTTGAGGTGTTGCTGAAATTCCGAAAAATCTCCGGCACAAACTTGTTTTTGAAATTGCGGCTCGTAAGCATCAATCTCTGTCGGATAGAGCAGATTATGTCCGTTTTTATCGGTTAAACAAACATCGACAGCCGTGCCGTGACAATGGTTTGAACGTTCCGGTGTTGCGGCAAAAAAGCCCTGAAAATGAACAATCTCCAGCAATTTCTTGTGTGCAATCGGCGGTCGATAAGCGTCGCAAATACGCATTTTCAGATTTTTTTCTTCCAATATAGGCACAAGTTTCAATAATGCAGCGGCAACATCTTTATGCACATACGCCTTGTTACCGAAGCCGATGTCTTTATACACCGCGCGCCCCACCATATTGTTTGTGCGAGCATACATCATATCAATAATAAATCGCGGATTTTTTAATAAAACAAGATTTTCCATAATTACTGCTCCCTTTACGGGTATTATAACAGAAAAAAATATAGATGCAATATCAGATGTTAATGACTTAAAAAATGCGTGACAAATATAATAAACTAAGATAAAAAAGCCAAAGGAGAGTAAAATGAAAACGATTTGGCGTTTGATTAAATTATCGTTTTTTGCAAGTGTTGCTGTGCTTTTTTATGCTGTTTTTATTGAGCCGTATATGCTTGAAACGACGCCGTATATTGTTGAAAATAACGCGCTTTCCGGCGCAAAAATCGTATTTGCGGCAGATTTTCATATTGCGCCGTATCCGTGGGAAAAATGGCGCTTGCAACGTATTGTGCGCAAAATAAATGAGCAAAATCCGGATTTGGTTATATTGGGCGGCGACTATGTGAACGGACACGAAAAAAAATCAACTATGCCACCGCAGGAAATTGCCGATATTTTACGGAAAATTGTTGCACCAAAAATTGCGGTTTTGGGTAATCACGATTCGTATTACGGTAAAAAAGATGTGAAAAAAGCTCTTCAAAGTGCCGATATTTCAGTGTTGGATAATCAGAATCTGCGTTTGCGGATAAAAGACCGTTGGGTAACGGTTGCCGGTGTCAGCGATTTATCAACGGACAAGCCAAATGTTGAAAAAGCACTGAAAGACGCAATAAAACCGGTTATTTTTGTAACGCACTCTCCTGATGTTTTTCCGAAACTTAAGGGACGTGCCGCTATAGTGTTTGCGGGACATACGCACGGCGGACAAATTGTTATTCCGTTTGCCGGTGCGCCGTTGGTGCCGTCGGATTACGGACAGCGTTATCGTTACGGAATGATTACGGAAAATAATACTTTGATGTTGGTCAGTTCCGGCTTAGGCACGAGTTTATTGCCGATGCGCTTTAACAGCAAACCGGAAATTGTCGAGGTTTCATTTAAGGAATTTTTCGGAAACCGCCGTTAGAAAATTGTTATTTTACGTTTCAGATTATTGAAAAACAAAAATCGGGCAATATCTTTATGGTCCGAATACTGATTTAAAGGAGAAGAAAATGACAGAAAATAACGGAATATGGCATAAAACGGAAAATATTGCAAAAACGGCATGGAGTGATGTAAAAAATTCGGCGGAAATTTTAAGAGAAAAAATGAAGGCACACCATCGGCGCGCCGAAGAAGAAGTCGAATTTGCCGATGTGGATTTTTATGAAGATAATATTTATGATGAGCCGGAATATTGGCGCACCGGTCATCGAATGTCGAGCAACAGTGCAAAATCAAACATAAAACATTAAGACAAATAACAAAATGTTGCGTATAAAACGCAACATTTTTTTGAGGAGAAAAAAGGCAGTCTATCTGTCATTTTGTTCATTAAGAGATTTATTGATTTGGCGCATATTATCACGATTTTCTTTATTTTCTGTGTATGTCATCGGGTAGCGCTTATCATATTCGGCAACCAAATCAAGTTTGCCGTTTTTATCACGCGGTATTCTGTCTGCCACATTATATTTACCGCGCAAGACGACACCGTCTTCTTCGTATTCTTGCTGTGACGAGCAATATCTGTCTGAAAAATAACGTGTTTCGTTTCAAATCAATTGCGCATTAATTTTTTTGTTTAAGACAGCGTCTTTTTTGGCGTCTTCGCGAATAATGCGTTTAGCTTCGTTCTGCAAAAAATATATTTTGCAAATATAAATAGTTTACAAATTAATTATTTTATGCTAATAATATGACAATTGCTAATAATTTATATCTTTATTTTATGGAAAGATTTCTTATTTTTATGTATCGGCATTATCCTGTAGCCTTACTTCTAAGTTTTATGGCGTCAGTAATATGCAGTTTGTGTACAAAAGGTGTGAATGCACTTTTCAGTTTTCTCCCTTTCTTACTGCTGGTAACGTTTTATTACGTTTCAATGTTGGTTGTTAGAACATTGTATCAAAGGAAAGATGAAGTTCGTCGCAGAGCTCATTACATTAGATGGCTTTTTCGTATTCTGACAGGTACCCTTTGGCCAATTTGGCTAATAAGTTATTTGGTATATTCGTCATAATATTAACAACAATAGACTCCTGTACAACATCAATTGTACGGGAGTTTATAGTTTAAACATAAAAGGTTACATATAGCTTTTAACAAAGCCATAGCTAGGGCGTTGACCACAGCCGATTCTCAACTCAGGACGAATTGCTTTATCAAAACGCCCGTCAAAATCGTTAAAATCAGCTTATCAAAAACTATAACTCTCAGAGCATTTAATAAAAATATCCGGTGTTTTTTTCATGCATACCCGAAACTTATTATCAGGCAACACGGCTGCTGACAAAGAATTATGCCGCATCGGTTATTGTCGGAAACAATATACTCTTGACATTTTAAATAAAAAATCTTATAGTAAGTTAACTCATAATTATTTATTATATAATTCTTATATATATGGATCAGATATATTACCATTTCTCATCCTTGCTCAGAAGCATGGATTTAGACAAGATGTATGATGAGCTGCAAAAAATGCGGATGCCTTTTCAAGTTCATTACACGGACGGATCATTATCATGGTTTCTGCGACCAGACAAAGTCGCTGACGCGGTTCTGTGGCAAAATCACCTGCTTACTCTTCGCGACAAAACTTGCGATTGGGATGAAGCTCAGAAGTATTGTCAGGAAAACAAGATTAACGGCACCCCTTGCCGAATGATGACGTTTCAGGAAGTCCAGATGTTTACTCCGAAGGATATCAGAGCTCTAAATGAACTGTTTCTAAAACTCGGCGGAATGCCTCTTAAAGGAACATACTGGGGTTCAGATGTATATCCCGGCGAACGAGGCGATTT
>CAMAJR010000022.1 GCA_945835885.1 uncultured Alphaproteobacteria bacterium | reverse complement strand
ATCTTGCAAATGTCCCGATGATGATTTTGGTGATGGAAAAACCCATTCACTATTATTGGAAATACTTTGCAATAATTGTATGGCCGCATGTGTAAGCGGAACATTTAATGGTTCCCCATTCTTAGTTTCCGGAATATGCCATACGGATAAATCAAAATCGATATCTTCCCAACGCATAGCTAGCATGTTCGACTTTCGAGCACCGGTTAGTAAGGAAAGCATAATATAATTACGCGCCACTTCATTTGTTTCTTCTCTTAATGCTTCAAAAAATGGTTGAAATTCATTAGGTTGAATAAATCTATCGCGCTTTACTTCTTTATTCTTTTTTACACCGACACAAGGATTTACTCCATTCCATCCCCATTCAATAGCTTTATTAAACATTGATTTAAGACGTTCAAGTATACGATTCGCTTGATATGTTCCATGATTTTGTGTTATATCTGCATGTAAAGTAATCACATTTTGCTTGGTAATATTGCAAATTTTACGTGGAAACCATTTAGATAAAAATTTCGGAATTTCTCTTTCATCATATTTCCAAGATTTTTTATAGAGTTTAGAATACTTTTCAAGATACTCTTCATACAATTTACCAAGTGTTATTTCCCTTTGTATTTTGCGTTTTTCTTCATTAGGATTTATATTTTTTGATATATCAACTTTTATTTCTCGTGCCTTATCGCGTGCATTTGTCACACTTAATGTTGGGAAATCACCGATAATTACGCGTTCTGTTCTACCATTTATTCTTTTTCGCACATAAAAAGTACGAACATTTTTAGCCGTAACATATAATTTAAGACCTTTTTCTTCCGTATCAGAATATTCTACGTATCCTTTATCCGGAACAGGTAAATTTTGCAAGGCAAGCTTTGTAAAATTAAATTTTTTATCCATTTCATCATTCCTTTGACATTTTTATTAATTTAAGCAAATATATATACATAAATATCAATATGTTACAAAAAATATCATTGACACTTCATTGACATTTTTTTGATAAAATGACATTAAATTTGCTTAATTTTTATTAAACTGATTTAGTTATTAAATTTTGTAAAATCAATAGCTTTATAAAAAAATTAAAGACTATTAAATATAAGTCTATGTGGCTCATAACCTGAAGGTCGTCGGTTCAAATCCTTCCCCCGCAACCAATAAAAAGTAGAAAATCCCCTATCTGGGGATTTTTACTTTTTAAATATTCTGAGAATGTAATTTGAAGCGACGAAAAAGTCGGTTCACCACAAGCGAGAGCCGAACGTGAGTGCGGCGGTGAGCAAAGCGAACGAGCGCAGGGGCGGCAAAGCCAAATCCTTCCCCCGCAACCAATAAAATCAAGGCTTTCACGATTTTGTGAGAGCCTTTAATTTTTATCGGTGCCTCACTGGTGCTACGCATTTTGGCGACAAAAAACACCGATTTCAAAAACGAACCGGTGCCTCAAATTTTGGCTGCAAAAAATATCGATTTCAAAAACAATTCGGTGCTATAAAAGTGATCGATTTTCCCTGTTTTACTCACAAATATCAAAATGTTAAAGAATACTCATTCTTTAACATTTTCTCGGAAAACCGCGTAAAATAAGCACTTTTGAAAAAGGCTAAAATACCCAAAATAAAAAAATGTTAAACTTTGTGCTGATTCGCCACATTGTTTAACATTTTGAAGATTTATAGCAAATTTATTCCCAAGTCTTATTCTTTAATACTTCTGCTATTTTTTCGGTATCAGGCAACTCTTTACTATCTTTTATTTCCAATATTTGGCAAATATCAGATAGTCTGTTGCCCTGCGGCGCTCTTTTAGATGTTTTCCGAAAATCAGTTTCATAAAACTTTTCCACTTTGTAGATTATATTGTATGTTTTGATGATAATCTTTTTTATTCCGTGGGCATCTCCTTATTATGTTTCTCTCACAAAAATATTTATCAGTCCAATTTTGCTGATTTTGATTTGGAGAAAAATGAATTGACAATTAGCATTGATTTTATAATAAAGAGTATGCATTTCAGTATACGAGGTTAAAATGTCAGAAAAAATATATGTTTTGGATGAAAATGGAAGCATTCTTGGTTTACAAGACAGGCAATATGTTCATGAACATGGTATACTTCACTCTGCCGTGCAATGTTGGATTATGAATAGTGAGGGGAAAGTTCTTATTCAGCGCCGAGCGGCTACAAAAGACAAAAGCGCAGGAAAATGGGATGTTTCTTTTGGCGGACATTGTGTTGAGAGCGACGATACAAACGATATTTTAATTTATAATGTTATCAAAGAGGGTAAGGAAGAACTCGGGCTTACAATAAATCCTCAAAATGTTATCAAGTTAGGTGAAGTTCGCTATACTTCCCAAGAAAATAAGAATAAAGAACTTCTTGGTATTTTCCTCATAAAAGTAAATGATAATCAAAAATTTGTTTTTGAAGATGACGAAGTTTCGGAAGTTATGTGGATAGAGCCGGAAACATTGCTGTGTAATATTATGCAAAATCCCAAAGAATATGCTAATCGCCTTGGGGCTGTATCACTTTTAAGGTTGTATGGAGCATAAAATGCAAGTTATTTCTATGACCGGAGGAAAAATTGTTCAAGATTATCTCAACGGTCAAGAAATTATTGTAAAACGCTCTACTTTTGATGAAGTAAAAAAATTGCAGAAGCCCGAAATATTCTAAAAAAGCACAAATCAACCGGCTTGAACTCAAAATTGACGATTTACGATAATGGCTATATAACAAGTCAAACGATTCATTTATCATAATTTTTACTTAGAAGAGCCATAAATGATATTTTTTAAAAAAGAAAATGCGTAAACTGTGTCGAAACGTTGGAAAATTAAGATAGAAATTGTGGATATGCATATAATTTTATTGTTTAGCATTTTTTTTTGAGCAAACATACTATATGTAGGAATCGTTATACATAAGATGCTATGAAAATTAACATCTGGATGAAGAACCAGAAAATATATATTTTCAATATGTTAAGGCTATGAAAGAGTAGATGGAATGATGAGTAATACAAACACGAATTTTTTAGATTACGTCTGGTGGGAAGAAACTGAAAGTATTGAGGATATTAAAGCCAAAATTGCAGAAGGTGCAGATCCCAATGTGAAAGATAGATTTGGTGAAGCACTGTTGATGTTTGAGGCTAGATTTAACAATAATCCCGAAGTTTTAGAGATGCTTGTTAAACTGGGGGCCGATATTAATGAAAAAAATAGTAATGGTTGGACCATTTTAATGTCGGCTGCGGGTGACAATGAGAATCCCGAAGTAATCAAAACACTGATAAAATTAGGGATGGATGTTAATGCAAAAAGTAATAAAGATTTGACCACTTTGATGATAGCTTCAAAGTATAACAATAATCCAGAAGTTATCAAAACATTGATTGAGCTAGGTGCTGTGATCAATGCAGCAGATGATGAAGGATGGACTCCTTTGATGTTTGCCGCGAGATATAACGAAAATCCAGAAATTGCTAGAATATTGATAAAACTCGGTGCAAATGTTAATGCTAAAAAAGACAACAATGTTACATCTTTAATGTTAGCCGCAGCAGGTAATAATCCAGAGGTTATCAGAACATTGATAGAATTAGGTGCAGATGTTAATGCTAAAAATAATTGGGACTGGACGCCATTGGTGTATGTCGCAATATTTAATGAAAATCCGAAAGTTGTTAAAACACTGGTAGAATTAGGTGCAGATGTTAATGCAAAAAGTAATAAAGATTTGACCACTTTGATGATAGCTTCAAAGTATAACAATAATCCAGAAGTTATCAAAACATTGATTGAGCTAGGTGCTGTGATCAATGCAGCAGATGATGAAGGATGGACTCCTTTGATGTTTGCCGCGAGATATAACGAAAATCCAGAAATTGCTAGAATATTGATAAAACTCGGTGCAAATGTTAATGCTAAAAAAGACAACAATGTTACATCTTTAATGTTAGCCGCAGCAGGTAATAATCCAGAGGTTATCAGAACATTGATAGAATTAGGTGCAGATGTTAATGCTAAAAATAATTGGGACTGGACGCCATTGGTGTATGTCGCAATATTTAATGAAAATCCGAAAGTTGTTAAAACACTGGTAGAATTAGGTGCAGATGTTAATGCAAAATGTAATTGGGACAGGACGCCATTGATGTATGTCGCTGAAAACAGTAAAAATCCTGAATTTGTTAAGATATTGATAGAACAAGGCGCAGATGTCAATGCAAAAGATAATAATGGTAGGACACCGTTGATGTGTGCGGTTATTTGGCTGGAGAATTTTGATGTTATCAGGACATTGATTGAGCTGGGCGCAAATATTAATGAAAAAGACAATTATGGCATAACACCTCTAATGTTGGCGGCCGAATATAATGGAGATGCTGATGTAGTTAGGACGTTGGTAGAGTTTGGTGCGGATGTTAATGCCAATGATAATAGTGGACAAACACCATTAATGAAAGCGGTGGAAAATAACAATTTGGAAGTTATAAATACGCTGATTAAATTTGGTGCAGATGTTATAGCTAAGGATAATAGCGGCAAAACTATTTTTGATTATGCCAAAGAAAATAATGAGCAGAAAATTGCTGAGTTTTTACAGAAAATAATTCAGGAAAAAGCGAAGGACAATATCTGATTTTAGGAAATTAATCGTAATGAATTCTTTTGCAGGACAGAATTTGCTATGCTAATATTATGAGTGTAAGGCAAAACAGATGAAATAATCTTGATTATTGGAAAACAAAGTCTGATTTGAATACTTACAAACGCAACTGTCAACATAAAAAAGGAGAAAAAACTATGTGGTATGTGGAATTAAACGGAAAAATCATCCCGGAGCCGTATCAATATTTCAGCGATTGTCTGGAAGAGTGCATCAGACTGAGCCACGAAATGTGCGCCGTCAGCACCCGACCGGTGTTTATAGCTTAAAGCAAGGAAAAATAAATTTTCTTGCTTTTTTAACCAAAATATGGTATAAGCAAGCCAACCTATAAAGAGTGTGCGAGGGACAAGCCCGATGACCACACAGCAACCGACCACAAGGCACGGTGCTAAAGCTTGGACGATAGGCGGATTTATAAAGCCCGTCGTCAGCGATGGGTTTATTTTTTGCCCTCTTTACAGGTTTGATTTATTAAAACGGAGAGCAAAAATGACACTTAAACAATATAACAAAATTTTACATAACATCAACAGCCAAATTGAAACGTTGCAACAATCGCGCACGGCGTTGATAGAACAAAATCAAGAGCACATTAAAAAGCAAATTGAAAAGCGGCAAGAAACCGACCGCACATGGTTTGTTAAAAACTTTGATGTGTTTTGGAATAATCGCCACAAATTCGCTAAAAATACACCGAATGCCGATATAATTATTGATTTTTTTAATCTATATACAAGAGGCAATAAAGTCGGAAGAAAATTCGTTGATTATATCACAATCAGTGATTTAATTGCGCTTTGGGATTTGGGATACAAATATAAAGGTTATCCGATAGTTGAATATACAAATCTCACTTTTTCGCACAAATTAACGTATATCAAAAACGAAAAATTGGTCACAATTACAGGAATAGATGAAGAATCGCTCGGTTTTTCGCCACTTTTGTATGCGATTTTGGAGTATTTATGCGAGCATAAAAAAAATACCTACGATTTTGAAGAATACAAAACCATCAAAGAAATGAAAAATATTTTGGCAAACTAAGGAGAAAAACAATGAATATCAATGATTATCGCAAACAATATCTTGAATTGGAACAAAGAGCGGCACAGGCACAACAAGAACTTGCAACATTCAAAGCGGCGGAACATCGTGATTTTTATGAATTGTATCACGAGGAGCAGAAAAAACACTTAAATTGGTTTGCCGAACATTTTGATTATATTGCAAAACACAAGGAATATATTAAAAAAAGTCCTATTTTAAGCAAAATAGTCATAGATTTTATGTATTTATATTGCGGCGGAGGTTTGGCATCCGGCTGCGGCTTTTCCATCAACTCGAGCGGATATAAAATATTTTTGGGCGATTTGCTTGATATATGGGATGCCGGATTTTGTTATGAAGGGTGTCCGATTGTTCATTGCGAATTCGGCATACATTGGGGGACGACTTATATCATTAAATACATAAAAAACAATAAAATAGAAACGATTAAAAAGAAGTATGAGGGACATCAGTGGCATTTACCGGAAATCGGCGAAGAAATATTTACGCGCGTCAAAAAAGCCAACATAACCAAAAAATTTCCGGATATGTCGACCTACAGGAATATTGAATTAATGATGAAAATTCTTGAAAAATAAACAAGCGAAATGAATATTTTTTATTCAATTCGCTACAAAGAGAAAATCCGCCGTTTATATTATGCAATCCTTAAAGGTATTAAACTATGGTCTGCAATTCAATCCCCGTCTGTTCGGGATGAAAGAAAGAGACGGTCATTCTAAATGGAGCGTCACCGAAATGAAGAATCTCCTTAGACGCTGTGCAATCACCGCAAAGTGATTATGCGGCTGTTTTATTTTGCCCCAAGGCCGCACAGCGAGAGAGGATATTCTCACGTCGGCGTTTGCCTCCTTAGGATGACCGCCTTATTCTTTGCGCATAATTTCAAAAAATTCGTTTAATAGAGCGTAGAAAAATTACATTTTTTGTAACGAAAATTTCATTATGCTTTGCACTTTTTTAACGTTTATGATGTTACGTTAGTGATAAGTTTTTTATATTTGAAGGAATAAAGAAATGTTTCGCAAAGTTATAAAAGCGCTTTTATTGGCCGGTTTATCATATTTTTATATGCAAAGCATCAGCAGCAATAACAACGGATGGGTTGATGCTATGATTTTAGATACGGTCAACTGGTTGGTTTTGGTTGCCATTTTATATTTGGCATCGGATTATATAAACGCGCTCGGTGTTGCCTGTGTTATTGTCGCCGCATTGGGTATTTTTGTTCAAGGATATATTTTTTATACGGTTCAATTTCCTTCCACGCAAGTCGAAAAATCTCAGGTAGAAAGACCTAAAGATTGTTGGGGTGAAAACACCTCGTGGTATCAAAGGTTAAGTGGCAGATGCTACCAATAACAACATTTATAAAACCGCCGATAATTAATACCGACGGTTTTTTTTGTTATAAAATACCCTACTTGCTTATTTTTTTATCCAGTTTTTCGAGTTGGTCAATATACGACGAAATCAACTCCAAACCGTATTCCCAAAACTCGGCATTGTTCGGATTTAGCCCGAACGGCTGAAGAATTTTATCATAATCTTCAAGAGCTGTTTTGGAAAGCATATCCAAGTATTTGTCGGCAAAATCTTTTACTTTACCGGATTCTTTAACGCGATACAGCGAATTGACAAAGCAATCGGCATAAGAATACGCGTAAACATAAAACGGCAAAAAGAAAAAGTGTCCGACCATTGACCAAATATGTGTGCTGTCTTCATCAATTTCGACATATTTACCCAAGCTGTCGCGCATTTCTTCAACCCAAATTTGGCTCAGGCGTTCTTCCGAAACTTCACCGTTTTTGCGCTCGGCGTGCGCACGCGTTTCAAAACAATGGAAGGCAATCTGCCGAATGGCCGTGTTAATCATATCACCGACTTTCGAGGCAATCAAACACAGCTTGGCCTTATCATCTTTAGTGTTGTTGAGCATTGATTGAAACACAATCATTTCGCCGAACACCGATGCCACTTCTTCGGAGGTCATACGCGTATGCTCGTTAAGTTCGCCGTTTTTAATACGCAACTGATGATGGCAACCGTGTCCCAATTCGTGCGCCAATGTCAACACATCATTTTGTTTGCCGGCAAAGTTAAGCATCAAATACGGATGCGATGTTGTTATCGGCGAGCTGCAGAAAGCCCCGCTGCGCTTACCGTCGCGCGGCGGCACGTCCACCCAATTATTATCAAAAAAGTCCTTGGCAATATTATAGAGCTTCGGCGAAAATTCCTTATAAGCGTTCAGCACGATTTTCACCGCCTCATCCCAAGTATATTCAACATCAGCTGAAAACGGCAACGGCGCGTTGCGGTCCCAATAATTGATTTTATCCATACCGAGCCACTTTGCCTTAAGCTTATAAAAGCGGTGCGCAATATCTTTATAATGCTTTTTAACCGTTTCTGTCAGCACTTCCACACTTTTATCGCTGACATCTTCGCTCATATTGCGTGCCGAAACCGGCGATTTAAACCCGCGTTTATCATCTTCGATAGCTTTGTCTTTCATTATCATATTGTAGATAAATGTGAACAGATGGCTGTTTTCATACAAAACGCGATTCATTTCTTTACCGGCTTTGCGACGCAATTTTTCGTCTTTATCCAAAAGCAATTTAGAAAGCTCGGCATCATTATATTGTTTGCCGTCCACCGTATAAACCAAACGCGATGACGTTTCTTCATAAAGACGCACCCACGCCTCTCCTGAAGTAATTGATTTTTCAATAAAGATTTGCTCTTCCGGTTCGCTCAACTCATAATCTTTGAATTTACGCAAACGTTTTATCCAATACTTATATTCTTTGATACGCTTATCTTTAAGCCATTCATTGATTTTGGTTTGCGGCAACTGATTAAATTCGAGCGAAAAAAACACAATCGGCTTTACATAATCGGTCATTTTTTCTTCGACTGATTGATAAAATGCCACCGCCGCCGTGTTTTTCATTTGCGTTACCATATTCAAATAAGCAAAACCGCCTAATCTTCCGGAAAGTTTTGAGCGCTTTTCAATATCTTTGATTGCCGTATAAAATTCATCGGCAGACAACTCCGCCAATCGCCCTTTATACGTTTTCGCAAACTTTACGGCACTTTTGCGATATGCCTCCATATCTTTTGCAATTTGCGGGTCATCAATCCCTTTATACAAGTCCGACAAGTCCCAAGCAGGCATTTTATCTTTCATCTTTCAAATTTCCTTTCAATAATTTTTCTTGTGTAACATTATGAATTTTTTTCAGCAAGTCAACATCGTTATGCGGCAAATTTACATTCTCTTTTTGTGATGATGTTTTATTGATACGAACATCTGTTTCGGCGCTGACATCATCTGTCGCCGCGTCTGACACATTTTCCGTTTTTTCGGCCGGTGCTTCCGGCTTTGGTTCTCGTTCCGGATTTTGCAAAAGTTCGCTTGGTGTTATATTCAGTTGACGATGTTTGGCCTCTTCCAATTCTTGCAATTTTTGCTCAATAAACAGACTTTGCGCCTTAATGTCATCAATACCGTCGTTTGACGTTGTTTCGGCTGCAAATTCGTCATCGGTTGCAACAAATTTCGGTTCAAACAAATAGTTTGCCCACGGTGTCGGTTGCTTTCCGGCAAACCAGTCGGCAACTCCGGTTCCGACCACGCCGATATTACATCCCATATCTTTAACCAGCAATTTAAGCGGGCACCCGAGTTTGCCGGCCTGACAATTTTGCAAAGCCAAAACCAGTTGTTTGGTGCAAGGAATAAAACCGCGTTCTTCAGCATCTTGACGCGGTGACAAATACATCACGGTCGTCAGATACACCACACCGAAAAAGAGAAGTCCGAATACTGTCCAAAAAATGATTTTTAAGCATTTTTCCATTAACTTACCTTTTTATAATAAACTTCTAATTGAGCTAATTCTTCGAGTGTATTGGCACTGGCGACTTCTTGCGGATTTCCCTCAAATGCAGAACATTTCAGCCCCATCTTTTGAGCCATTTCGACCGCATCGGTCAAATAAAACTCGCCGGCAGCATTATGATTACCGATTCGCGCTAAAATATCGAACAAATATCGACCGTCAAACGCCATAACGCCGGAATTGCAAAAAGTGATGGCACGTTCTTCTTCCGTTGCATCTTTATATTCGACAATGCGGTCAAGTTCGTTTCCGTTCATTACCAAGCGTCCGTAACGACCGGCATTTTCCGGCTTAAATCCCAAAACAACCACAGCAAATCCGTCTTCTACCTTTTGAGCGGCACGGCGAAATGTTTCGGCCGTAATCAGCGGCGTATCGCCAAATACCACCAAAACCGTTCCGGTAAATCCCGTCAACGCATCTTTGGCACAGTTGACGGCGTGTCCGGTCCCGAGTTGTTCGGCCTGCACGCACGTCGGATATGGTGCAACCGCTTTTGCCACATCTTGTCCTTCTGCCGATATAACCGTTATGATTTTATCAACCGGAACGGTTTTCAGTGTATCGATAATGTGGTTAATCATCGGTTTTCCACATACTTCCATCAGCACTTTCGGCTTATTTGAATTCATACGCGTGCCTTTACCGGCACCCAATATAATTGCTGCTATTTCGTTTTTCATATATACTCTCCTTATGATTTTTTTAAACTTTTGTTGCTAAAATATTAGCAAGGTGTATATTGTTTGTAAATACTAAGGACGAAAATTATGAAGAAAAATTTTTTTACAATATGTTTCAGCTTAATTTTACTGCTACCGACAGCAAATTGTTTTGCCAAAGTAATTCCTTTGGACAGTCCGGAGATGCAAAGCGCAAAAGCGCAAAATACACCGCGCTATTCCGATTTGAAAATGCCTAATCCGAATGATCAAGAGGCGGTGCGTTCGTTTTTCAAAAAAAGATTCGAAGAAGCCGCACGCTTAGAACTTCCGAAAGGCACTGATTTATCAAGTCCGACCTCCGTCGGTGTTATTCACACACCGGAATACTATGAACGGCAAAAAGAACAAAAAAAACCATTCTTTCAAAAATTATATGAAAAAACACTTGCCTCTCTGAACGAAGAAGAAGGCACATCTTCCGATAACAATACCGATGAAGATCAAACCGAACGAGAATTAGCAACAGCGGCAACACGCTTCTTTACCTTGGCCGAGCCGGACACACAAACTCAAAGACAAGCACAATTTCCGACCGTTAGCGTTGCACTCCCGAGCGGACGCCGTATTTTGGCTCCGGCCCGCGAGCATATTCCGTATTTTTTAAGCTATATAGATATTCAAGCCAACGGTTACATCAAAGTTGAAGATACCATCACGGTTGTTGCCAACAACCGTCGTTTGGCACGCGGCTTAAATCGTGTGTTTCCGAAAGTAACCGGTAAACATCAAAAAATCGATTTTGTGCTTGAAAAAGTTACCATAAACAATCGTGAAGTTCCTTATACCATTGAAGAAATCGGCGATAATATCGTGCTGACGCCAAAATACAATCACAAGTTAGAACCGGGTGTATATACTTATAAGTTCAATTACATTATCAACAATAAAATGCAACGCCGAAAAAACAAAATATTCTTGGATTGGAGCATTACCGGTCAGCCGATGAACATCTTCATCACTTCTGCCAACACTATTGTCAGTGTGCCTACCGGTCACAGTTTTGACGAAATTGCCGTTGTTATCGGCAGTAACAATCGTTTTTCCGGCAGACGGACCAATCGTTTTAATTTAGCGAGTAACGTTGTTGCGTTTTCAAACTATACCCCGCTGTTTCAAGGTGAAAGAATGCACGTTGTCGCCATGATGAACAAGAGTGTTTTCCTTAAAGATTTTGATAAAAACTTTTCACATTTTATTACCAATTGGGGTACACTTTTGTATGCGGCAATCGGCTTATTGGCGATTTTGGGTTCGTTCATTCTGTCGTTCTTAAATCTTCGTCACGAGCAAAAAAGCAGCAAATATACCCCGTCATACAACGGTGCCTTAATGCGCAGCATTTCCATCGGCAAATATGATCGTCTGGCATTTGTGGCGCAGATTTTGGATTTATTTCGCAAAAACGCCATAGATATAAAACAAGACAACGGGCGCGTCTTTTTATATCGTCGCGATGTTGACGGCAATCGTCTCACTTCTGTTGAAAAACGCGGAATCAAACAACTTTTCCGCAGAAAAAGCGACGTTACGGAAGTGAATAACGCCAACACCATACTGTTTAAGAAATCACGCAAGATTTTTGAAAAATTTGCCTTAAAACAAATAAAAAAATATCGCCTGATACATAATTTAAGCTATATTCTATTCAGCACGGCAATGCTGATGCTGACAGAAATATTCATTGCCTTCATCAGCGTCAATGTTGCCCAAACATTGATTATTTTAATGGCAACGACATTAATGTATGCTTTTTATATTTGGATTTTGCGTCATCGTTTTCAAAGATGGTATATTGCACTTCCGATTAAGCTTTTGATATTGGTCGGCTTGTTTGTAATTTGGGCATTCAGCGGTATTTATGTCGGCGGAATTTGCAGCTTTTTGATATTGATAATGGTTGCGATTATCTTTGCCTTTACGCGTATTTTCAACGAGCATAACAACTTTATCAACGATGCCAAAACCGCCATCAGCAACTATAAAGAATACTTAATCGGCAATGCCGATACCATCAATCTCAGCCGCGGCTTTGTTCATCAACAATCCAACATCTTCACGCTCGGTATCAGCGAATATTTTCCGCAAAATGCGACCAACAAGAGTTTTTATCGGCTTGATGTTGCCGACACATTAAAGCAGCTGCTCATTGGGATTATTTAGCGCGTATAATGCAATAAATCAAAGCGCCGGCACTTAAAGCCGGCGTTTCCATTCAATAAACTTTTTCACACCTTCGGCAAAAGTCGTTTTCGGCTGATAACCGAGCAAATTCCGTGCTTTAGAATAATCGCACACTGTTTTTTCAACATCTCCCGGTTGCATCGGCAACTGCTCGATAACGGCCTTTTTACCCATTGTTTGTTCAATTGTTTCAATCATACGCTTAAGAGTAATCGGCTCACCGCCGCCCAAATTCAAAATTTCATAGCCGGTTTGATTATAATTTATCGATGCTTTAATGCCGGCAACAATATCTTCTATAAAAGTATAATCACGTTTGGTTGTGCCGTCGCCGAACATTTGAATCGGCTTATTTTCATCAATCAACCGTGCAAATTTACTGATAGCCAAATCCGGTCGTTGCCGCGGTCCGTAGACCGTAAAAAAGCGCAATGCCACAACATTTATGCCATACAAATGATGCCAAGTATAGCAGAGTTGCTCACACGCCGATTTAGTTGCCGCATACGGTGAAATCGGCTCAGTCACTTTCAAATCTTCCGAAAACTTTTCGGCCTTGCAATTACCGTAGACCGATGAAGAAGACGCGATAACTAACTTTTTGCAACCGCTTTCGCGCATACATTCCAAAATATTGACCGTGCCTAAAATATTTGAATTGATATAGTCAAGCGGACGTTCAAGTGACGGACGCACACCGGCACGCGCCGCCAAATGAATTACGGCATCAAACTTTTGCTCGGCAAAAACCTTTTGCAACGCCGTCATATTTTCAATATCTGTCCGATACAATTTATAGTGCGTATTACCGAGATTTGCCGCCACATTACCTTCTTTGATTCTGATGTCGTAATAATCGTTAAAATTATCGACAACCGTTAGTTCATGTCCGTCTTTGAGCAAGCTGTCTGCCAAGTTTGAGCCGATAAAACCTGCCCCTCCCGTAATTAAATATCGCATATATTTTCCCCTTTGTTGTTCGGATATTGTCCTGTCTATAACGCATTTTTCGCCGCTCGGCAAGTGTTTTAATTGCTACTTTGGATAAATATACGCTCTATTAAACGAATTTGTTGAAATATGCGCAAAGAGCTTGAGCGTCATCCTAAGGAGCGTTTTCTTTTTTGTCATCCTGAGGAGGCGAATGCCGACGTGAGGATCTTCGCACGTCAGTGCGACTACAACCCATATTATCGGACTAAGCGTCCGAGGATTCTGACGTCAGCCGTCCCGGCCTCCTCAGAATGACAATGTGCGTGTTTCCTTTTTCGTCATTCTAAGGGGGCAAACGCCGACGTGAGAGTTTCATACGTTGCTGTGCGGCTTTGGGTGTTATAAAACAGCCGCATAATCACTTTGCGGCAATTGCACGGCGTCTTAAAAGATTCTTCGCTTGTCGGCTCAGAATAACGTGCTTGCTTTTTCAACAATTTTGTTAAATAGAACGTAAATATATTATCGTTCGCAATATTGCGAATGCGGCACTCTTGTTTTTTCTTTCCTATTATAACGAAAGTAATATATCCATTTACGGAATAGACTTTGTAAAAAAATCAGGCATAATAAATATAGAATGTCATAAGTGGCATCTGCATAAATACGTATTTAATAAGGAGAAAAACTATGAGAATTAACGAAAAAGGTCGTTCCATGATTGAAATGCTTGGCGTGCTCGCCATCATCGGCGTTTTGTCAGTGGGCGGTATTGCCGGCTATTCGAAAGCTATGGCAAAATTTAAGGCAAACAAAACTATTGACTTGATTTCACACACCGTAGCCAACACTCGCATTCTGTTCGGCTCACAAAGAAATTATGCTGATCTTAATACCGATTGGAATGCTAATACACAGAAGTTGGCTGTCAATGCCAAACTGTTTCTGGATGAAGCTGTTCGCTCTACAACAAGCGGCACAGGTGATGATGCTGTGACTACAACATCTTTTGAAAACGCATATGCAGGAGGCATTGCTTTATATTCAGGGGACAGATTAAGTGCTGGTGATAATAAGGCCTTCATTCTTGTTTTGACTGGTATTCCACAATCGGCTTGTATCGACTTGGCAACCCAGGACTGGAGTGCTTCTTCGGGTTCTGGTTTTGTCGCAATGACTATTAAAGGTGATGATCAAACCGCATTAGATGCTGCAGCAACTGCTGCACGTGCTGCTATCAGTGGTGCCGGTAAACTCTTGAACGATTGCACCTCAACACAATCAGGCGGTGCTTCTAATGGTGCAATTCTTTGTGCTCGTGACGGTGAACCTATGTCCACGATTGTAGCTACACAAGGTTGCACGGGTGTAAACTTCAACACTATGGCATTCAAGTTCTTTTAATCTGCGGATTAAAGCATAGCAAAAACGCTTCGTTACTCGCTCAACGAAGCGTTTTTTTTCGTTCTATTTAACAAAATTGTTGACAAAGCAAGCACGTCATCCTGAGGAGCGTTTCCCTTTTTTGTCATCGTGAGGAGCGTAGCGACGTGACGATCTTCGCACGTCAGTGCGGTTTCAACCTTGATTATCGGACTAAGCGTCCGAGGATTCTGACGTCAGCCGTTCCGGCTTCCTCAGAATGACAATGTGCGTGTTTCCCTCCCCGTCATCTTGAATGGTTGAACGTCAGTGAAATCTCTGTAAAAATCTTTGCATCACAAACAAACTCAAAAGGATAAAAAAAC
Source organism: uncultured Alphaproteobacteria bacterium (assembly GCA_945835885.1). GTDB lineage: Bacteria > Pseudomonadota > Alphaproteobacteria > RF32 > CAG-239 > RUG410. The sequence continues at coordinate 7,150 of CAMAJR010000022.1, read as the reverse complement.
GCCGCATTTGCGACGTTTTTAAAATTTCTATCAAGCAACGGCTTAATCAAAATAATAGCGCGCGCCGATTGAGAATTCTTTCGCATTCTTAAACGCATCGCTGTCAGCCAACGAATAGCGGAACATCGCACGGAATCCCCAATTCAAGGTCGGATTCAACTCTCCGCCGACACCTAAGCGCAACGCATTGCCTTTTTCTTCTTCCGTGCCGTATTGAGCGCGTGTTTTTGTGGTAAAGCGACCATAGCCGACCGAGCCCAAAATTGCGCCCTGACTGAAGCTGAAGCCGTTAATCAGCAAATCGCCTCCCCAACCGAACAAACGACCGCGCGTAACGGCATTGCCGATATTGCGTTTTTCACGCATTGAGCGCTCGATAAAAACTTCCAATGCGCCGACATCAGAATAAGCCACACCGGCGTTAAGGTTGCCGATGTCGTAGTTATCCGGCAAATTATCACGCAGATTCGGCGTCATATTCACATAATCAAATCCGACATACGGTCTTAACTGTGCCTGTGCTTCAAAAGCGCAGAACACCACGGCTAAAGCCGTTAATAACATCTTTTTCATTTTTTATCTCCCAAAATTTACCATTATCAATTTTTTAGCAGATAAACTCTAAATTTTAGTTAAAAACCGCCGCCTATTTTCTCGTTTTTTTACCGTTAAAAAGGTATATTTTTCAGCCACTGCGCCAAACACAAAAACAAATCAACGGACTGTCCTTCGGTATCGCCGTCAAACCAACGATACGCACCGTTTATTTCCAACTCCACCGCCGAAATACCAAACACGCGATAGACCCATTTGCTCATAACATTATCCGATGCCGCCGAATAATACTTGTCAACGGAACAGCTACCGGCGCCGAACTTCTGCTCAATATATTTTTGCAACTCTGCAGCATACGCCGGATTATTCACATTTTTTCCGCCGTTGATGCAAATATCGACCACACTGTCACGCTTAGCGGAAAGACCGTGTATATCGACGAACAATTTAATTTGATGTTTTTGCAAAAATTGGTGAACGGCTATTTTATAAGCGCAAGACGCATCATCGGTATTCGGGTCATCATTTGCCGCATTTTCGATTAAATACGACTTGGTAATGCACGCGCAACCGACTTGCTTGGCCAAACATTCGACAATCGAGCCGGTATAAAATTCGTGCGATTTTATTGTGCCGCCGCGAATTTGCTTGACGGCATGCGGTGCCGAAAGCAAAATCGGTAATTCTCCGTATTGCTCAACGGCACAAACACAGGCAGAATTTCCTTTATAATCATTTATCTTATATTTTTGCTCGGCATCTTTGATTTGCCGTAAGATTTCATCGTTTAACATCATTTTCTCTGTCAGTGCGCATCATTCCACTTATCGCCGATACCGACACTTGCCTCCATTTTCACTGTCGTTTCGGCCGTATTTTCCATAATTTCTTTCATCAGAGCGGCCACTTTCGGCGCATCGGCCTCGCTTGCCTCAACCACCAATTCGTCATGCACTTGCAACAACAGCCGTGCATCCAATTTTAGCTCGCTCAACGCCGCATCAATCCTTTGCATCGCCAACTTCACAATATCAGCCGCTCCGCCCTGAATCGGCGCGTTAATTGCCGCCCGCTCGGCAAACGAGGCTATTCGCTGATTTTGGTCGTTAATCCCAAACAGCGCGCATTTACGCCCGCTCGGTGTTTCAACATATCCGTAACGGTGCGCAAACGCCGTTGTATCGTCCATAAACTGTTTAATCTCCGGCATTATTTTAAAATATGAATCAATGTATTGCTTTGCCGCCTCGCGCGTCACATTGATTTGCTTGGCAAGCCCAAACTGCGAAATGCCGTATATAATTCCGAAATTGATGGCTTTGGCACGACTTCTGTGTTCTCTATCCACTTTGTCCGGTGCCAACCCGAACACCCGTGCCGCCGTTGCTGCGTGAATATCCGCACCCGCCGCAAATGCTTCTTTTAGGGCTTTCACATCTGCTACCGACGCCATCAGCCGCAATTCCATCTGACTGTAATCGCCCGCCACCAACTTATAGCCCTTTTTTGCCTCAAAACATTCGCGGATTTTACGCCCGATTTCAGTGCGATTCGGAATATTCTGCAAATTCGGATTCGATGACGCCAAACGACCGGTATTAACCACCGTTTGCGAAAAAGTGGTATGCACGCGGTTATCCTTATCACGCGCTTCCAACAACGCGGTCGTATAGGTCGATTTAAGCTTGGCATAACTGCGCCATTCCAAAATCTTGGCGGCAATTTCATATTCCTCCGCCAACTGTTCGAGCACCTCGGCACTGGTGTTGTATTTTCCGGTTGCCGTTTTTTTGCCTTTCAGCCCCATTTTTCCGAACAAAAGCTCGCCGATTTGTGCCGGAGAATTAAGGTTAAACTCCTCGCCTGCCAGCGCATACACCTCTGTTTCGATTTCTTGCATTTTAACTTCAAATTCGGTATCAAGTTCCGACAACGTTTTATCATTAATTACCACGCCGGCATTTTCCATTTTCATCAGCACTTGCGCTAAGCGGCGGTCCAAAACCTCATACACATAGTTTTTATGCTCATCAAACAGCCGTTTTTTCAAAATCGGATACAACCGCGCCGCAAAATCCGCCGTCTGATAAACATAATCGCCGTATTCTTCACTTTCAAAATCGAGCGCCGTTTTTTTGCCGACGACTTTCGGCTCCGCCAATTTTTCATCTAAAAACAGCGCACTTAAAGTCGGTAAATTATGTTCGTGCTCCGACGAATCCAAATCATACGACATAATCGCCAAATCATCATACGGCCACAAGTCAAGCACTTGACCGCACAAAGCATTAAGAAGATGCCATTGTGGTTTGATGTCTGCGGCAATTTTCAAAATATCTTTATCGCTCAGCACCGCGCGCAAAAATTTGCACACCGTATCATATTCCAATTCCTGCTGTTCGTGCGCGTCAAACGCAAACAAATCTCCGCCGGCATATTGTTGCGGCAACGGCAGATAATACGCCTGATACGGTGTAGCGCACAAACTGATGCCGACAAACTTTGCGCCGTCCGCCATAATCTGAAATGACGCCTGCCCCGCCGCCTTAATTTCCTTATACACATTTTCCAACTGCGCACGCGTGCTGATTTTAACGTATTGCGCCGTCGGTTTCGGTGTCGTTACAACATTTTCTACAGATATGTCGCCGAGTATCGTCCGCCGTTCTTCCACCCATTTTTCGAGTTTCGGGCGAATACTCTTAAAACCATATTTATCAATAAAATCAATAAGTTGTTCCTTTAAAGGAATCTTACACTTAAAATTATCAAGTGGAGACTCCACCGGCACATCATCTTTGAGCGTTACCAATTTGAGCGAAATCTCCGCCGCTTCTTTGTTGGCCAAAAGCACCTCGCGCCGCTTTTGCTGTTTAATTTTATCGGCATTAGCCAAAACCCCTTGCAGCGAGCCGTATTCATTGACCAATTCTGCCGCCGTTTTCGGTCCGATTCCCGGTACCCCCGGCACATTGTCGATTTTATCGCCGGAAAGCGCCTGCACATCAATCACCTTGTCCGGATAAACCCCGAATTTTTCCTTAACATCTTCCGGTGTATAAAACTTATCTTTCATACCGTCATAATATTCAACACCGTCTTTAATCAGCTGCATCAAATCTTTATCGGCCGACACCACTACCGTTTCAAGCCCGCGTTCTTGTGCCTGTCTGGCGTATGTCGCTATCAAATCATCGGCCTCATACCCCTCTTGCATTACATACGGCAGACCCATCACCTCAACCGCTTGATGAATCAAGTCAAACTGCGGAATCAACAGTTCCGGTGTTTCAGTTCGGTTTGCCTTATATTCCGGTAAAAATTCGTTGCGAAAATTTTGCCGTTTGGCATCAAAAAGCACCACACAATAATCGCACGGAATCTTTTGCAACAAACGCATAAACATCGTTACAAAGCCATATACCGCATTAACCGGCGTGCCGTCTGGCGCCGTCATTATCGGCAAAGCATAAAACGCGCGAAAGATATATCCGGAACCGTCAATCAAACAAACTTTACTCATTTTTTTCTCCTTAAGCAAGAATATACACACATTTTTGCCTTTCGCCAAGCGTTTTAAAATTTGCTCACAAGCTTTATAAATTCTTTAACTTCTGTGCGCTACAATTTGCGCAATTAAAGTGAGGAAATTATGGTTCAAACAACAAGAAAAACAAAATCTTCCGGCAAACAAAGCCCTGCGCAAAAACGCACAACGTCAAGTTCTGTCAAGCGCACAACGACAACATCGCAGCGTCAAACACCAATGCCGCAACGTCGCACAGCCGACAGTGCACAACGCACCAAACCGCAAAGCAGACGCGCCGCTCCGCGCAAATCGGCACGCCGTTCTTCGTGGAAACGACGTTGGTTAAAATATGCGTTAATTTCCGGTTTTTCCGTCTTTTTGGCCGTTTGCGGCTATGTTTTTTATTGCTATCTGACGATGTCGAATATGCAAAAAGCCGTTGCGCAAACCCGTCAGCCGTCAACCATAATTTTAGCGGAAAACGGCAACGATATCGCCAAGTTCGGCAACGTTTATGCGCAAGTTATTTATCCCGACAAACTGCCGAAAAATCTGACTGATGCGGTTCTTGCGATTGAGGACCACCGTTTTTACAAGCATTTCGGTTTTGATATCTTCGGCTTTACGCGTGCCGTTTTCACCAATGTTTTCCGCAAACGTTACGCGCAAGGGGCCTCCACCATCACGCAGCAGGTTGCGAAAAACATCTTTTTAACAGCCAATAAAACGCTTAAACGAAAAGTTCAAGAACTTATCCTATCTCTTTGGTTAGAAAAGAAATTTTCAAAAAATCAAATTATGGCTCTTTACCTAAACCGCGTCTATTTCGGCTCAGGCAATTATGGCGCTCAGGCAGCGGCAAATTGGTATTTCAATAAAAGCGTCTACGACCTTAATGTGCGTGAAGCCGCTATTTTAGCGGGAATGCTTAAAGCACCGAATCGCTACAATCCGATTTTGAAGCGCAAAAATGCCTTGGAACGTGCCGATATCGTCTTGAAAAATATGAAAAAATACAAATTTTTAAGCGAAAAAGAATATCAGCAGGCACTCACTCTGCCGGTCAGTGACGGTCAGCAATATCGCGTTACCGGCGGCAAGCATTTTGCACAATATGTTTATGACGAAGTCAATGACTTGTTCGGTGAGCGCAATGAAGATATTGTTGTTATCACCACTCTTGACCAAAAATTACAAGAAACCGCCGAACGAATATTGCGCGAAAAAATCGCCGGCGCCAAAGGCAAAAATGTGACTGAAGGTGCCGTGATAATTATGGATAAAACCGGTGCCGTAAAAGCAATGGTCGGCGGTGTGGATTATAATCGCAGTCAATTTAACCGCGCCGTGCAAGCCAAACGTCAGGCCGGTTCGGCATTTAAGCCGTTTGTATATTTAACCGCATTACAAGTCGGATTTACCCCAAACAGCATCATCAGCGACGAGCCGATAAGCATCGGAAAATGGAAACCGGAAAACTATACGAAACGCTATTACGGCAACGTATCATTAACCTATGCTCTGGCGCACTCACTCAATGCCGCTACCGTGCGGTTATCACGCGAAATATACCTCAAAGATATTGCAAACAACGCTCATAAAATGGGCATAAGCACCGATTTATCCCTCACGCCGTCAATGGTTTTGGGAACAAACGGTGTCAAGCTCATAGACATGGCGACGGCCTATACCACGCTTGCAAACGGCGGATATCAGGTTTGGGCGCACGCTATCAACGAAGTTGCCACCAACGACGGACATCAACTTTATGTGCGTGCCGCCGAAAAACCGACTCGGATTTTGCAGGAAAAAGATGTGTTAAATTTAACGCAAATGCTTGAGGCCGTCATAAATCAAGGCACCGGCCACAACGCAAAATTACCGATATTTGCCGCCGGCAAAACCGGCACGACACAAAATTATCGCGATGCTTGGTTTATCGGTTGGACCAATAAATATATTGCTGCCGTTTGGGTCGGCAACGACGACGATAAGCCGATGAAAAAAGTCGGAGGCGGTAATCTGCCGGCAGAAATTTGGCACGATATTATGCTGACAACAATTAAAGATACTCCGGCGAGCAGACCGCAATATTTGCCGACACAGCAAGCAACCAAAAACATCGGCTCTGTCGTCAACAGCGAAAAACCGTCCCCGAGCACCGTCAAATCCGCCACACCCGAAGATTCTGCCACAACAGACAACGATGACACCTTTGATGCCATCGGCGCTTTGATTGAACTGACGGAATAATTTTTGCTTTGCCTTGTTTTTATATATAAACAAGAAGAGCTAGTCTACCGCATCATCAATAAATTCTTCCTCTTCATCAAAATATCCATCCGTAATTTCGGCAACTGGAATACCCAAAAAATAGTATTTTTTACAAACTGCAGATTGTTGATTGGCAATCTCGCGTTTTTTCCATACAGGAAAACCTAATAGAGAATAAACGGTAGTTTCATAATCAGTAATAACTCGCCAAAGCGGAATAAAATCAAATAATTCAAAAGAAATTAAGACGATTTTGGAAACATTATTTTGCATAGTTATTCTCCTATATTTTTTGCATTTTAAACAGCGGCAAAAAGTTAAACAACTTAAAGACCGTTTGTTGCTTACGATAAGTAATTTTATAAAGAGGGATTACTTTGAAAAGATATACGCGGCACGAATTCGGATCACGGCGAAACTTAAGTAACGGCAGTCCACATAACTTAACAATATCTTTTGTAACATACCAATTAATACTTTCTTTATCATAAATAGTTTGATATATATTCTGCACCTTTTGAATATTTTGCACGTTACCCTTAATATTACTAAAAAGAATTTCCTCATAAAATGGAGTTTGACGAGCGTTTTTCCACCAAATATCGGCGTATTCACCCATTGGAAAATTCCATGGTTTTCGTGAGCTTGTATAGTGAATAATGCATGGATTCTGTCGAGCTTTCAAAAATAATTTTCTAAAGGTTCCATGAAGATTATTGATATAGCTTAAATCCCAAACACTCCATCCATACATATAATTCCATTTATTCTCAACATAACAAACATTTTCAT
>CAMAJR010000021.1 GCA_945835885.1 uncultured Alphaproteobacteria bacterium | reverse complement strand
TGTGCCGACCAAAGTCGGTAATGACCGCATTGATTACGGTTATAATGCCAACGGCAATTATGTGCCGACAAACATAGGGCGCTAAAAATAAAACCGACCTTTAATGTTTTTTAAGCATATTGTTTTATAGTTGCGAGCAGAGTTAACTATAAAAGGACTATGTTATGAAAAAACTGAACTTATTGATGTTGCCGGCGTTGACTTTAGTCGCAACGGCAAATGCGGCAAAGGCCGAAGAACCGCAACTTGGTTGGACGGCAGAGCTTAAAAAAGCCGGTATCGAACTTTCTTCAACCGATATAAAAAACTCTGAAGAATACAAATCTTCTCCGAATTCCGAATTAAGCGGCGACAGCGAGACCGTAACAAAAGGTATTTTGGATTTTTCATTAACTAATCGACAAGAAAAGTTTAAGTGGGAAAACAATTTGTTCGCCGAATACGGTAAAACAAAGCTCAAACCGCGTAACGCTCCGAATATTACCAACGAAACGGCCGATAAAATTTTGCTTTCAACCGATTATGCGCAAAAAATTTGGCGTTATTGGGAAGCCGATGTCGGTCCGTTTGCCAATTTAGCGTATCAAACCGAATTTGAGCCGAATGACGATGCCCCGCGCACAAAAATCTTTCGCGGTATGACCGGTATTAAAATGTTTGACGGTCCGTATATCAAAAATGCTTATGCGACATTGGTCGGCGAATATGACTTTACTTACAGCAGCAACAAGACAACCAAATTGGCTTATGAACTCGGCTTGAACGCAACTTATCCGATTCGTGAAGGTGTCAACTTCAATTATGACGCTTATTTCCGTGATTATTTCAATTACAGTTCATACAATCCGCATGATTTCGATTATGAATGGAGCAACAAAGCCAATATGATGGTTGATATTTATAAGGGCTTGCAAATCGGTCCGTATATTCAATACTTTCGAGCCAAAGACCGCGGTGCACACAAATACGGCAGCAGCACCATTATCGGTGTAGAGGGCTCTTTCGGCGGCGTTTGGGGATTATAATTCCGACGCTTTAAGCCAAAAAAAAACGAAAAGCGGCACCTTTCACGGTGTCGCTTTTGCGTTTGCAAGCAATGGAATTATTATTTCATAATCTCTGCCGCCGTGGAAATACATCGGCTTCAACGAGGCGACTTTTCCCGCATATTTTTTTCCGAAAATCCTGACATTCGGATAACACTTTTTTACTTTCGACAAGTGCATCATTTGATGACGCAAAAATGTCAGATAAATCCCATTTTTCTGTCATAGATAACAATGTTTAAGTTAATAATTGAAAATATGGAATGATGTTATCTTTATTTTACGCTTTTGTTTAGAAGATGTTATGCATTTTAAGATTTTTTGCGTTTTTCCCGAATAATGCCGACGGTGCGATTAAAATCTGTATTTTGGGCATAGTCTTCGATTTTGACCGGCAATTTGCGCCGCCAGTTCGGATGTTTATCGCAATCCGTCCCCGGTAGATTTTGCAAAACTTCAACGCCGAAAATATCTTCGAGTTGCGCCAAATAAACCGCACTGTTTGCAGCCGCGGCATACGCTTCAACCGCTTCCATAATGCCGTTCGGATACCCCTCGCCGTAGATGCAATCGCCTTGACGCGGTTTATCTTGCGGCCATACGCCAGCCCAATCAAGCGCCCCGAGCAAACGCCGACGTTCATCTTCCCGACCTTTATACTGATTTTGACGCTCTTGTTCATCAAGCATTTTGAGCTTGAACATTGTTTCAATGTCATACCCGAACCAACGCATTTTAAGCGGTGCCATATCGTGCGTTCCGACCGAGCAAAACGCATGTAGCGGAAAATCTGCCGGTGCCTTGAAATCACCGCCGCCGTTCCAACGTTCTGCCCACAGCACACTCAGCGAATAAATACCGCGTGCGTGGATTTTATCGATAAAGCCGTCCGGCACATTACCAATGCTTTCGCCGACCACCATACATTTATTGCGGTAACTCTCAAGCGCCACAATTCCAAGCATATCGTCAAAATTATAATAGACATAAGTGCCGTTTTCAGATGTATCCGGAATAATATAAAGCCGCATCAAGCTCATAACATGGTCAATTCGGAGAGCGCCCGCCCCTTGCATCGCCGCACGCAATATCTTGATAAACGGCAAATACGCAGCATCTTTCAAACGATACGGATTAAATGCCCCCAAACACCACTTTTGCCCCGTCGGGAAAAAAATGTCCGGCGGCGCACCGGCTCCGCAATCTTTGATAAACAAATCGTTACCAGCCCACAACTCGGCGCTGTCTTTACATAATCCGACAGGCAAATCGCGATACAAGCCGATTTTTAAGCCGCATTCTTTTATTGTTTGATAAACTTCTTGTAACTGCAGTTCGGCAACATATTGCAAAAACTTAAAAAACAAAATCTCTCGTTTATGTGTTTTTTTAAATTCGGAAACTGCCGGCGAATGCGGATTTTGCAACTCTTTCGACCAACCGTGCCAACCACCGAACACTTTGTCGTGATACGCCGAATAAATGGCTTGAAACGTTGCTAACTTATCCAAATCAACACCGGCATTTATGCAATATTTTTCAAATTTTTGATATTCGAGCGTTTGCGGCGCAGCAACAAATTTTGCAAAGATTTTTTCAAGCACAGCTATTTTCAAAGTATACACCGTCGTATAGTCAATATCCGTGCTTTGCCGCGCCACCTTTAAGGCAGCGGCATCAACATACTCCGGTTTATATCCGCAGACTTTTTCGACATCAATGTAAATCGGATTTAAAAACAAACGGCTGATAGAAGAATACGGACTGGCATTTTCCGGATAGTCGTGAAACAGCACATTGAGCGGATTGACTCCGATGACATCGGCGCCGACTTTGACACACATCTGAGCAAAATTCTGCAAATCCGTAAAATCACCGACTCCCCAATTGCGTGCGCTGGTCAAGGCATAAAGCTGAATGGCAAAGCCCCATAATCTGCGCTGTTGCAACACATCGGGAACGTAGCATCGGTCAGGTGTTACCGCTAACACCGAGTATGCCGTATTTTTGCCCGTATCGAGCTTAATTTCATAATATTCCGGCAGCATCTCCGACGTTATCATAAATTGCACACGCACATATTCACTGTGACCGATACATTTATTTTCAACCGTTTGCTGCGTATAATTGACTGTTTGCGGTTTATTGTTTTGAAAAATACATAACTTCAGATTTTCTGCCTCATCGGCTTTAACCACCGCATCAAAAACAATATGCCCGCAACGCACAACATAAATCGGCTCTAAGGTATTTTGCCAACGCTTATGTTCAATTTTTTGCAACAGTTGTGCGCTGTCTTCGATATTTTTGAGTTCAAAACCGAGACAATTGACGATTTGCCGCAAAGTTTCATCATCTGCCGTATAGGTTTTATGATTCTGCGCCGCATCTTCATACGTTTTGACGACACCGATTTTTTCCAGCAATTTTTCCCAAGTGTTTTGCATTTTTTTACTCCGGCTTTTTGATTTCTACCACCACAACGCTCCAAGCCGGCACCTTAAATTTTTTTCTCGGGTTAATCTTGGCATCCGTTATTGTATCGGAACTGTCCAACACAACGTTTGCCAATGCATTTTTGCAAAAAGACGGCAAACACCATTCTTCTTGCATTTCATTGGCGTTGCAAATCATCATATAAGAGCAATTTTCCTGAAACACATAGCTTGCCAAGCTGTGACGATTTGCAATATACCAATCGGCATTTTCAAATTCCGTGCCGTCATTTTTGAGCCACATCATATCCTTAATTTTGTAACGTGCATATTTTTCAACAATTCGGCCGCTAAAAAATTTTTTGCGCTTAAAAATACCCATTCTGCGCCGTAATTCTATCAACTGACGCACATAATCGATCAATTTGTGGTCTTCTTTATTGATGGCCTCCCATACAAGCCACGTCAGCACATTATCCTGACAATACGGATTGTTGTTGCCGAATTGGGTTTTACCGAATTCATCTCCGGCAACCAGCATCGGTGTGCCGAAACTCATCAACAGCGTCGCAAGCATCGCTTTTTTGCGGCGCAACCGATTTTCCGTAACTTTTCGGTTATCACTTTTACCTTCCACGCCGGAGTTGTAGCTCCAGTTGCAATCGTTACCGTCACGATTATTTTCGCCGTTGACTGTATTATGTTTTTCATTGTAACTGACCAAATCGGTCAAATTAAACCCGTCGTGCGACGTGATAAAATTGATACTGCTCCAAATATCGCGGTTAGCATATCCGAACACATCGCTCGAGCCGGAAATACGGCTGGCAAATTCACCGACTTGTTTATCATCGCCGCGCCAAAAACGCCGCACCACATCGCGATATCGGTCATTCCACTCCCCCCACGACGGCGGATATGCCCCGATTTGGTAACCGTCCATCGTGGCATCCCACGGTTCGGCAATCATTTTGCATGCGCGCAAACTCGGGTCTTGTCGTGCCGAGAGTAAAAAGCCGCTGTCTTGTGTGAATTTTCCGCGCACCCGACTTAAACTCGTCGCCAAATCCAAACGAAAACCGTCAACGTGCATCACATCATGCCAATATCTGAGCGAATCAGTCACCAAAGTCAACACATACGGATTTTGCAAATTAAATGATGCGCCGCAACCGGTCGTATCAAAATAAAAGCGCTTATTATCCGCTTGCAAAGTATAATAGCTTTCATTATCTATACCACGATAACACAGCGTCGGCCCCATTTGATTGCCCTCAATCGTATGATTGTAGACCACATCAAGAATAACCTCTTTGTTGTGCGCGTGCAACGTTTTGACCATTTGTTTAAATTCATCTATATCGTTACCGACCAAATATTTTGCTTCCGGAATAAAATACGAAAGCGTTTCATAGCCCCAATAATTGTCGATATACATACCGTCTTTTTCACCGAAAAACGAAAATACCGGCAACAATTCCACCGCTGTCACGCCGAGCCAATCCAAATAGCTCGTCACACAATCTTCCGTCAATCCCAAAAACTTGCCGCGATTACAATTATGGACTTGCGGATGCAACATCGTAAAACCGCGAACATGTGTTTCATATATTATGCTGTCTTCAAACGGAATCTGAGGATGCTCGTCATTTTCCCAATTAAACGTATCTTCCACCACAACCGATTTCGGAACATACGGCGCACTGTCAAGTGTGCTGAAAGATAAATCTTTTTGCGGACTGTCCAAATCATAACCGAACAGTGCCTTGTGCCAAATCACCTTTCCGATAAGCTTTTTGGCATAAGGGTCTAAAAGCAGTTTGTTCGGATTAAAACGTTTCCCTTCTTCCGGCTTATACGGTCCGTAGACACGATAGCCGTAGGTTTGTCCGATACCGATGCCTTCCAAATAAATATGCCAAATATTGTTGTCATTTTCGGTAATGCAAAAGCGTTGTTCTTCCTTGGTGCCGTTTTGATTAAACAGGCAAAGTTCCACCTTTTCGGCGTGCGCGGAAAACAGGGCAAAATTCACACCCTTGCCGTCATAAGTTGCGCCTAAAGGATACGCGCGCCCCGATGAAACTTTTATCTCTGTCATATTTCCTCTATCTTATCGGTTTTAACACAATGGTTGAAAGCGGCGGCAACACCAATTCAATTGAATACGGCAAATTATTGACGCCGTAATTCTGTGCCTGTTTCGGACCTTCGTTACGCACACCGCTGCCCCAATAGTGTTTATCATCACTGTTGAAAATTTCCTGATACGCGCACGCTTCACGCACACCGACACGGAAATTGTGACGCACCACCGGCGTAAAGTTGCAAATCACAATCAGATAGTCGTCCGGATTATGCCCCTTACGGAAGTATGAAATCACGCTGTCGTCAATGTTGGCATAATCAATCCATTCAAAACCGCGCGAGTCAAAATCTTCTTCATACAACGGCGAATTGCCGCGATACATCAAATTCAAATCACGCACGCAATTTTGCATTCCCTGATACATCGGATATTCAAGCAAATGCCAACGCAAACTTTCGTTAGAGTTCCACTCCAAATCCTGTGCAAATTCGTTGCCCATAAACAAAAGTTTTTTACCCGGATGAGTCCACATAAAACCGTAATACGCGCGCAAGCTCGCAAATTTTTGCCACTCGTCACCCGGCATTTTAGAGAGCATCGAGCCCTTACCGTGAACCACCTCATCGTGCGAAATCGGCAGAATAAAGTTTTCGTTGAACGCATACAACAAACCGAATGTCAAAAGCCCGTGATGATATTTGCGATGCACCGGCTCGTGACTGATATAACGCAACGTATCGTTCATCCACCCCATATTCCACTTAAAGCCGAAACCCAAACCTCCGGCAGAAACCGGACGCGACACCATCGGCCATGCGGTTGACTCTTCGGCACACGAAAATGAACCGGACGATTGCGTATAAATCAGCTCATTCATTTTGCGCAAAAAGGCAATCGCTTCCAAGTTTTCGTTGCCGCCATAGACATTCGGAATCCACTCACCGGCTTTGCGTGAATAATCAAGATAAAGCATAGACGCCACCGCATCAACCCGCAAGCCGTCGATATGAAATTCTTTGAGCCAATAAAGCGCACTCACGCACAAAAAGTTACAAACTTCCGTGCGACCGAAATTATAGATTTTTGTTCCCCAATCTTTTTGTTCACCCTTACGCGGGTCAGCGTGTTCATATAAACAAGTGCCGTCAAACTCGGCTAAGCCGTGACCGTCTTTCGGAAAATGTGCCGGCACCCAATCCATAATAACACCTATACCGGCCTGATGGAACTTATCAATCATATAGCGGAAGTCATCCGGATTTCCAAAACGTGATGTCGGCGCAAACATACCGGTAATCTGATACCCCCACGACGCATCGAGCGGATGTTCGCACAACGGCAGAAACTCGACGTGCGTAAAGCCCATATTGCTGACATACGGCACCAAGCGGTCGGCTAATTCACGATACGTCAAAAACTCTGAACCGTTATCGCCTTTTCTGCGCCACGAACCCAAATGCACTTCGTAAATCGACATTGGCTTATCGTAAATATTGTTGTTGGCTCGATAATTCATCCACCCTTCATCGTTCCAATGATAGTGGTTAATATCAAAAACAATCGATGCTGTTTTCGGGCGCACTTCGGAATAGGTTGCCATCGGGTCGGCTTTGCTCAAAATATGATTTTCCTGTGTTTTGATTTCAAACTTATAATATTCGCCCTCGACCAAATTCGGAATAAAGATATCCCAAATTCCGCAACTGATATGCTTACGCATCACATTAATACGGCCGTCCCAGTTGTTGAAACTGCCGACCACCGACACACGCTTGGCGTTTGGTGCCCATACGGCAAATGCAACACCTTTGACACCGTCCATTTCAATCAGATGCGCACCTAATTTTTTATACATTTCGCGATGATTTCCCTGTGCAAACAAGTAGGCATCAATATCGCCGATTGTGGCAGGGAATCGATACACGTCTTCTGCTTCGTATATATGACCTCTGTCGTTGGTAATCTTAAAGTGATAACTGAAATATTCCGTTTTATCCGTATTGAGTTGGAAGAAACCGCGGTCATCGATTTTAGTCATTTTCCCGATTGATTCTCCGGACTTATCTACAACTTCTATGGCTGAAGCAAACGGCTGATAAGCACGGATAAAAACTTTTTTACTTCCTTTATCGCGTTGGATACCGAGCACCGCAAAAACATTTCCGTGGTCGCCGTTAATAATGGCTTCGATTTCTTCTTTTGACAACATATTATCCATAATAAACTCCTGTATGGTCGGACTGAAATATCCAGTCACTCAACGATTAAAAATTCTATATCTATCTATATAATTTAATCCGTAAAATTGCAAGTGAATTATCATAAAAAAAATATGTTTGATTTAAGTGATTGTTATTCTTTGCTCTATTAAACGAATTTGTTAAATAGAACGTTATTCTTTAAAAATCTTTTGCGACAAATTTTGTATTGCCGGATGATGAAATTTGCACATTTTATGTATTTTTATTATCTAAAGCTATTGACGCATAAAAAAAAGTGATTATACTGACACTTGTAATATAAACTATTATCAAATTATGGAGAAATTAAATGTCTACAAAATATAACGAAAACAGTATCAGAGAAGCTGCCTACTACTGCTGGCAAAATGCCGGTTGCCCGAACGGTCAGGATGAATATTTCTGGAATATGGCAATCAATCAACTCTATGGCACCAACTGCAATAAAACTTCTTGTTGCAATTCTTCTTCCAAGAGTTCTTCTTCCTGCAAAAAAAGCTCTGCTTCCACAAAAAAAACAACGACTTCTTCCAGCAAAAAATAAAAACAAGAAATCAGCTTTTTTTAGTGCATTATTTCTGAAAAATATCTGCTTTACGGCAGATATTTTTTTACGCATCATTCATACACCCGATTATGCAAAATCACTTTGGTCGTATATAATATGAAGCACATACCGGGCGCATAGCCGTCAATCATCATATTGCCGTGTGTTTGCTCTTTGCGCGTGCCGGTTTTCATACGCATTGTCGGAACATCAACCAATATGCCTTCCAAATGCACCACATCGCCTTTTTTAAGCATGCTTAATGCCTTATTGATACGCTCGTTTGCCGGAATCGGATGATAATTATTATATTCGTCTTTTTTGATATATTGGCTACATTCGCTGTATTTTTTCATATTTTTCTCAGCATCTTTTGCACTCATAAAACTCGGCATAAACGAAGTTTTGTATTTTACTCCCTTACACAAAACCGCCCCCATACGTTCTTCATGCTTAAAATCAAACATCGCAAAAACTCTCGGCTCGGCCATTTGCCCGATAACCAAAAGAATATCTCGCGGCACCAAAGTAATATATTCTCCCTGAAACTGACCGCGATAAAATCGATTAAACAGCGTGTCATAATCATCAATAATACCGACACGGCCGGTTACCGCATATTTCGTGCGCGGCATAAGTGTATAAGTATATTTTCCGCGCTTGAATTGAAACGAAGAAGGCGCCACATCTTCAAACGAATCCGCTGTTGAAATTTGCAGAGGTTGCGTTGCCGGTTTGCTGATAAACGGTGAATAAATAATCTGTCTAAAATATTGCGGAAACACTAAATACAAAAGCAACAAGCTCAGTATTGCCTTTGTCATTGCGGTCATAATTTTTTGCCGACGACGTTTTTTTTCTTCTATTCTGTTTTTGCTTTGAAGCAACATTTTTTGCCATATTTCATTCATAATTTCCTCTTTTTGCTGCATACGCAGTTTGTAACATATTTTTTGAAAATTTACAATTTTTATTTACCGCATAAGCAAAAGCTAATCTTTTATTCATCTTTTTTTATTATTATATTACTTGGCAGGAATAGAAAAAATGCAGTGCAACAAATTATTTGCTTTGATGTTTTTTGCCGGAACGTTGCTTATCAATCAACCGGCAACCTCGAGCGAAGCGGTTAAACATACGGATAACACAACCATACGCTTGTTTCACAACGGCGACAATGAAGTTTTGGCACAATTTGAAATCAAGCCGGATTGGCATATTTCTTGGAGCAATCCGGGCGACGTCGGACAACCGACAACGGTGCGCGCCGAAAACGCAACCGTTGAGGTGATGGCGCAAAGCACACCGCAAATGCGCACTTTGTTTGAAATTATGCACGAATACCTTTATGAAAATACGGCCTATTACGCACTCAAATTAGATAACCTGAACAATGCCGAATTGACTTTTGATTTTGTGGAGTGCAGCGATGTCTGCAAGCCGGAGAAATTATCGTTTCAGCTAAATAACATCAAACAGACAAGCGCCGAAAAATGGCAGATTTTGCAAACAAAAGCCCACGCGACTTTTCCGCAAAAAATAACTTTGATAAGTCCGTCACCGGATAACTTGCTGATGCTTGATTTTCCGGCAGACACACCGATAGATTTTGCTGCTCCGCAAAAAAATGTCATTGATGAAGATAGCGTTGAAATAACCCCGACCCAAAAAGGAATCCGAATTAAATGGCACAGCGATAAACCGGAAGCACTCAAGCAAGCACTAATTCTTACCCCCGAACATTCATATTTGGCTGACATAAAATATCAGACAAACCGAATGACTTTGTTGTTAATGATGTTTCTTGCGTTTTTGGGCGGTGTTATCTTAAATGCGATGCCGTGTGTTTTCCCGATTTTGAGCTTAAAAATTTGGACATTATTAAAGCAACCGCGCACCAAGCGTCAAACACTTAAAAATGCTTTTGCCTATACAAGCGGCGTATTTATATCGTTTATGCTCTTGAGCGTTTTACTGGTTTGGCTTAAGCAACACGGCTCCAATCTCGGCTGGGGATTTCAGTTGCAATCGCCGTGGTTTGTCGGTGCGATGGCTATATTATTTTTGCTGATGTTTGTCTGTATGGTCGGATGGCTCAATTTTCCGACATTTGTTTCTCAGCGCATACACAAAATCGCAGACATTCACGAATTTGCCACCGGTTTTTTTGCCGTGCTGATTGCCAGCCCTTGCACCGGTCCGTTTATGGGAGCTGCCATCGGTTATGCTTTTATGCGCGGCAATATGGAAATTTTTGCCGTGTTTTCCGGATTGGCTCTCGGCTATGCTCTGCCCTACGCTCTGATTGAAATATATCCGCAACCGTTGCGTCGTCTGTTGCCGAAACCGGGTGCTTGGATGCGTAAATTACAAATCATTTTAGCAATTCCGTTGTTTCTGACTTCTTTATGGCTCTGTTCGGTTTTGTATGAGCAAATCGATACCGATGATGCAATTATCTCCGAGTTGAATTGGCAACCTTACGACGCTGATAAAATTGCCGAGCTTAATGCAATAAACGAAAATATTTTTGTTGAGTTCACCGCCGATTGGTGCCTGACTTGCAAATTTAATCATAAAGTTATTTTAAACACCGACCGCTTTGCAAAATTCGTGACACAAAACAATGTTCATTTGTTTGTGGCCGATATTACCGAACATAATCCGCAATATAATGCCGCACTCCAGACATACGGGCGCGACAGCATTCCGCTTTATGTTTATTATCACGGCGGCGATTATGAACTTCTGCCTTTGTTTTTCAGAATAAAAAATCTGCCGCATTAACCTTCAACAAACTATCGAAAGGAACATAAATTATGAAAAAATTTTTACTGACTTGGCTCGCTGTTTTAATGACGGCTTTCGGAGCAAATGCTCAAAATCTCGACCCTGAAAATACACTCGTGCTCGAACTCAAAGACGGCGATGTATATATTCAAATGTATCCTGATGTGGCCCCAAATCACGTTGCACGCATTAAGGAATTGACTCGACAGGGCTTTTATGACGGCCTCAAATTCCACCGCGTTATCGATGGTTTTATGGCTCAAACCGGCGACCCGCTCGGTAACGGCACCGGCGGCAGCGGACAAAAATTACGCGCTGAATTTAACAACAAACATCACGGACGCGGCACTGTTTCGATGGCACGCGCCACCGACCCGAACTCTGCCGACAGCCAGTTTTTTATCTGTTTTAAAGATGCCGGTTTCTTAGACGGTCAATATACCGTGTGGGGACAAGTGGTTCAAGGTATGCAGTTTGTTGATAACATTAAACGCGGCAATCCGCGCGACAACGGCAATGTTTTTGAACCGGATAAAATTATCTCAATGAAAGTTATGGCTGATATGAAAAAATAAAATGCACTGATAATTTTTAAGCAAAAACAAAAACGACGTCATTTTCCGACGCCGTTTTTGTTTGTTACCTTGTGTGCGCTAAAAATAGCCGCCGCTTCGGTCAAACATATAGCGAATTATAGCAACAATAAACAGCGCAATCATTACGCCGATAATGCCGATTATCAGCTTACTTCCGGCCAAATATGCAAGCAACTGATTAATCATTTATTCACTCTTCGCCGCTGTTATATCTTCTGCCGGTTTTGCCAAATCCGCTTTAACTTTCGGGTCGTTCATCAGGCGACTAATTCTTTCAGCTTCGTCAAACGTATCGTCGGCACGAAAGTTAATTTCCGGCGTAAAACGCAATCTCAGCTTATCCGCCACCAATTTTTTAAACAACCATTTATCGGCAGCCAACTGTTCCAAAATACCGCCCAAATTTTTGCCGTTCAATGTCGTTAAATAAACCGTCGCATACTTCAAATCCGGCGACATAATAACATTGGTAATCGTGATAAAAGCATCGGCAATTTCCTGCGAGCGAACATTATCCTGCTCGATTGCCTCGGCAATCACGCGGCGCACTTCCTGTCCGACACGCAACTGTCTTTGTGATAATTCCTGAGCCATTTTTAACTCCTCTCTTTATCCTGCAGCTTACAGCGTCTTGGCAATTTCTTCAACCTCGTAGCACTCGATTGAATCATTGACCTGAATATCGCCGTAATTTTCAAAACTCATACCGCACTCATAACCCTCTTTGACTTCTTTAACATCGTCTTTATAGCGTTTGAGCTGACCTAAGTTGCCGTCGTGAATAACCACGTTATCACGCAATAATCTGACTTTGGCGCCGCGTTTGACCAAACCTTCAGTCACCATACAGCCGGCAACTTTTCCCACTCCCGTAATATTGAACACGTTGCGGATTTGCGCATAACCCAAAATCTTTTCGCGCAATTCTGGAGTCAACATACCTTCAAGTGCTTTCTTCACGTCATCAACAACGGTATAAATAATCGAGTAATAACGAATATCAACCCCGTCGCGATGTGCCATATCGCGTGCTTGCGCATTGGCCCGAACATTAAAGCCGATAATCAGCGCGTCGGAAGCGTGCGCCAAAGTCACATCTGACTCTGAAATTCCGCCCACCGCCGAGTGCAAAATCTGCACCGAAACCTCATCGTTTGCCAATTTTTTGAGCGAGCCCTCAAGTGCCTCAATCGAACCCTGAACATCGGCCTTAATCACAACTGACAAATGCTTTGATTCGCCGGATTTGATTTTTTCCATCATTTGTTCCATTGCCGACTTGGTGTTGGCAATCATCTTGAGTTCACGCTCTTTTCTGATGCGGTAACCGGTAACTTCACGCGCTTGGTTTTCATCTTTGCCGATAACAAAAGTATCACCGGCCATAGGTGTTCCTTGCAAACCGATAACTTCGACCGGTGTTGCCGGTCCGGCCTGCATAACCTTTTTGCCGAGTTCGTTAAACATCGCGCGAACACGTCCCCATTCTTTGCCGGCAATCAAAATATCGCCGATATGCAGTGTGCCGCGTTGTACCAAAACCGTTGCCACCGAGCCGCGACCTTTTTCCATTTTGGCCTCAACCACAGTGCCTTGCGCCGTGCGGTTCGGATTGGCTTTAAGGTCAAGCATTTCGGCTTGTAGCAAAATCGCATCGACCAATTTATCGATATTTATGCGCTTTTTGGCAGAAATCTCGGCGCAGAGCGACTCACCGCCCATTTCCTCCACTCCGATACCGTATTGCAACAACTCGGTCTTAACACGCATCGGGTCCGCACCAGGCAAATCGATTTTGTTAATGGCAACCACAATCGGCACATTTGCCGCTTGTGCGTGGCGAATGGCCTCAACCGTTTGCGGCATAATACCATCGTTGGCCGCTACCACCAGCACCACAATATCCGTCACTTGCGCACCGCGGGCGCGCATTTCCGAAAACGCTTCGTGTCCCGGTGTGTCAATAAACGTAATTTTCTGCCCGCTTTCGAGCGTAATCTGATACGCACCGATGTGTTGCGTAATACCGCCGGCTTCTTTGGCCACAACGTTGGTCTCGCGCAGAGCGTCCAAAAGTGAGGTCTTACCGTGGTCAACGTGTCCCATTACCGTCACAATCGGCGCACGCGGCAACAAATCCTCAGTTGTATCTTCCGGACCGGTCAAACCCTCCTCAACATCGCTGTCCGCCACGCGTTTGGCAATATGTCCCATATCTTCAACGATAATCTGCGCCGTATCCGCATCAATCGGCTGGTTAATCGTTACCATTACCCCCATTGACATCAGGCGCTTTATCACGTCAGAACTCTTTTCAGCCATACGATTGGCAAGTTCTTGAACTGTAATCGTTTCCGGAATAATAACCTCGTGAACAACTTTTTCTTGCGGCGTTTGAACCTGTTGCACCGGTTTCGGCTGTTTTTTCTTAAACCGACGATGCGGAACTCCGAAACCGTAATCATCATCGTCGTCATCACCGCCGCCCATCATATAGTTGTTGGCGCTGATTTTGTTGTTCCGACGTTGCGGTTCAAACGTGCGTTTTTGAATTTTTTTACGCTCTTGTTCAAAAGTTTCCTCGCGTGTCATCACGCGTTTTTCCGTCGAGCCAACCGGTTTTTTGCTTTTTTTGTGATACTCAGCGTCATCATCTTCGTCTTCATCATCATAATCTTTTGACTTTTTATTGCGATAATCTTGTGCCGGTGCTACTTCTTTTTCTTCTTTTATTTTTTTCTCGGCCGCAACTTTTTGTGCTTCTTTTTCGGCTTTTTTCACCTCTTCTTCGGCTTTTTTTGCCTCTTCTTCGGCTTTTTTCTTTGCTGCTGCTTTTTCAGCTTCGGCGGCTAAACGTTCTTGCTCAAGCTTTTCCTGTTTGGCTGCTTGTTGCTTTTGACGTTTGGCTTCTTTTGCCTCCTCTTCCTGCTTTTTCTTGGCGTCATATTCTTTTGCCTCCGCCAAAAGTTTCAGTTTTTGCGCAGTCGCTTCATCAATTTCTTTTGGCGCCGCTACTTGCGGGGTCGGGTTAATCGTGCGTTTTTTACGCACTTCTACCTGCACCACTTTTTTACCGTCTGACGGTGACGGCTTGACCACATTCTTTAAAGTGAGGGTTTTCTTTAACGTCAATTTTCCCTTTGCACTCTCTTCTGTCATATAATTTTTTCTCCGCTATTCATTCAAAAATGTTTGATATCGCTGAAAGGCCAAGCGCACCGATTTACTTATCGGACTTATTTTTACGGCCAAATAAACCGTATTTTCGCGATTTAGCGCTGCACTCAAACTTGCAACATCGTATAATGTCCATTTTTCCAAATCTTTGGCGATTGCTGCGATTTTCTGCCTGCCGTCATCTCCGGCATCTTCGGCTTCCACCACAAAGGCCGCCTTGCCTTTCGCTATCATATCCTTAACTTTTTCGAATCCTAATATTAAATCTCCGGCTTTACGGGCAAGATTGAGGGCGTCTAAACCGCGCTTTTTCAAAATATTTTCGACAATCTGAGGTAAATCCTCATTCATAATTGTCTTGGTATGCAAAATTTTGTTCAGCGGGTTCGGTTTAGAAGCCAACTCACTCAGCATTTTTTTAGAATTTGAAAGATAAAATCCGTGACCGTCGAGCTTTTTATTAAAGTCCGGCACGACCGTTCCGTCTTTGAGCAACACAAAGCGCAACAGTTCATCTTTGGGCAATATCTTGCCGCTAATCACGCATTTTCTGTTTTCAACTTCTTTCGTCATACTCTGCCCTTACAAATTATTCGCTTTCCTGTTCATCAAACCAACCGGCTTTGCGACGTGCCGACATGATTATATCGTTGGCTTCTGTTTCGGAAACAGTATCTTCGCCCAAAATTTCAATCAATTCATCGGCTGCCAAGTCTGCCAACTCGTCAATATTTTTAACATTTTTTTCTGCCAATGCGATAATCATTTCCGGAGCCAAACCTTCAACCGCTTTCATACTTTCGTCGATTTTGAGCGCTTTACTCTTGGCATTAAATTCCTTATCACGTTCGGCAATAAAATCTTTCGCTCTTGATTGCAACTCGGTTGCGATATCTTCATCAAAGCCCTCGATTTCTGTCAATTCTTTAAGGTCAACACAGGCAATTTCATCAACCGTGGTAAAGCCCTCGGCAATCAACAGGTGTGCAATCATATCATCAACATCAAGCGCATCCATAAAGCGTTGCGTGCGAACTTTATTTTCATTAGAGCGACGTTCTTGCTCTTGTTCTTCGGTCAAAACATCAATATTGGCATTCAAAAGTTGCGATGCCAACTTTACATTTTGACCGCGACGGCCGATTGCTTTTGATAATTCTTCTTCCGCAACAACCACTTCGATATGCCCGTTTTCTTCATCAAGCACAACTTTGATAACTTCTGCCGGTGCCAACGCATTGACTATGTATTGCGCCTTGTCGTCAGAATATGGAACAATATCGATTTTTTCACCTTGCAATTCGGTCACAACCGCCTGAACTCTGATACCGCGCAAACCGACGCAGGCACCGACCGGGTCTATTGTTTTATCGTTGGCTTTAACCGCAATTTTGGCTTTAGACCCCGGATCGCGCGCCACACCCATAATTTGCACCACGCCGTCATAAATTTCCGGAACTTCTTGTGTAAATAACTTTGCCATAAAGTCAGGACATGTGCGTGACAAGAAAATCTGCGGACCTTTCTTTTCGCTTCTGACATCTAAAATATAAGCGCGCATACGGTCGCCCGATTTGAATTTTTCGTGCGGAATAATCTCATCATAGCGCAAAACGGCCTCGTCATTTTTACCAACCTCAACATAAACGTTGCTGATAAAGCCGCGGCTGTTTTGTTCAACCTTTTTAACCGTGCCGTTAATAATCGTTCCGACCTTATCTTTATATTCTTCATATTGCTTGCTGCGTTCGGCTACTTTAATGCCTTCCATAATCACCTGACGTGCGGTTTGTGATGCGATACGTCCGAAATCAATCGGCGGTAACGGATCAATAATATAATCACCGATTTTATACTTTTTATCATAGGTTTTGGCTATGCTCAACGGAACTTGTGCCGACGTGTTTTCAATAACATCATCATCTGCCACCACTTCACGATAGCGATAAAGCGCAATCGCGCCGGTCTTGCGGTCAATTTGCGCACGAACATCGTGTTCCATACCGTATTTGGTGCGTCCGGCTTTTTGAATAGCAATTTCAATTGCCTTAAACACATCTTCTTTATCAATATTTTTGTCACGCGCAAACGAATCTGCTACGGCAACAATTTCCGGTCTCGGCATATTTTCATAATTTTCCATTTTCGTATCACCTCATAAAAGTTAAAATTCGGCAGCTTGATGCGCCGCCATATATTCTGCCCACAATTCGTCGGTCACCACCAACTTGGCTTTGTTGATGGACGCAAACGGAATTGTGTATGTTGTGTCATCCGCCGTCAGAATAATGTTATCATTAACAACGTCGGTAAGTTTTCCTTTGAAACGCTTACGATTCTCGACCTTTTCTTCGGTTTCGAGTTTGATTTCATAACCTTTCCAGCGTTCAAAATGCTTTAGCTTGGTCAACGGACGGTCAAGCCCCGGCGAGCTGACTTCAAGCGAATAGCGATTTTCTATCGGGTCTTTTTCATCGAGCATATCGGAAAGCGCACCGCTGACCTTTGCGCAATCGTCAACCGTAATATCGCGGCCGTCGAGCGTGTCTATCATCACTTGCAAGGTTGGATCGGCCTGCCCGATTGTCATCACGCGCACTAATTCAAACCCCTGTTTTTCCACCACCGGCTCGATTAAGTCCTGTAAATAGTGTTTTTGCATTATGTTTCCTTTAATAAAAAAGCGGGGCTTTTCAGCTCCACTTTGATAATATTTGTTATGTTGCCAACATATATAACACAAATTTTTGATTTGTAAAGAACTTTTTTGCAAGTTATTCACTTTCTCAGCTATACAGCAAATCGAGCAGTTTGCCGACGGTCTTTTTCAAAATCGTTATACGCTCGGCATACGACGATAAATCGCGGTCGACAAACAGCTTTTGATCCGGACGGATTTTGAATACCCCGAACGAGCGCGCTACCAAATCTATCAGCTTGTCCGCCGCCGCAAACTTATTATTATGAAACGCGATTAAAATCCCCTTGGCGCCGGCATCAACTTTGGCTATATTGGCGCGATAACAAAGCTGCTTTATTTCAATGGTTTGCAACAAGTTTTCCACTTCTTGCGGAATAGGGCCGAAGCGGTCAATCAATTCTTCACGCATATCCGCTAATTCATTGGCATCTTTAAGCGCACCGATACGGCGATATACTCCCAAGCGAACACCCAAATCATGCACATATTCTTCCGGAATCAACAACGGCACGCCGGTTGTAATCTGCGGCGCCCAATCGGAATTGGTCAGTGCCGCGTTCATCTCGGCCTCGTGACCGGCCTTTTGACGTTGAATTTCTTCATCAAGCATCTGATGATACAGCGCAATACCGACATCTTTGATGTGTCCCGACTGTTCTGTCCCCAAAACATTACCGGAACCGCGAATATCCATATCGTGACTGGCAAGCGAAAATCCGGCACCGAGCGTATCAAGCGCCTGCAATATATTAAGCCGCTTTTCCGCCACAGCATTGAGCTTTTTCTTCGGCGAAACCGTAAAATAGCAGTAGCCGCGGATTTTTGAACGCCCTATTCTGCCTCTGAGCTGATACAACTGCGCCAATCCGAACATATCGGCACGATAAATAATCATCGTGTTGACGCGCGGCATATCAATTCCGGATTCAATAATCGTGGTCGAAAGCAAAACATCATATTTCCCGTCGGCAAAAGCACCGATAACATCTTCCAATTGCTTTGGCGGCATTTGCCCGTGCGCCACCGCGATTTTAACATCCGGAACCAAAGCGTGCAACGTTTTTTCCATTTGCGGAATATCCGACACGCGCGGACATACAAAAAAAGTTTGTCCGCCGCGAAACTTTTCACGATATATCGCTTCTTTAATCATCACTGCGTCAAACGGCATCACAAAAGTGCGCGCGGCCAATCGGTCTATCGGCGGAGTAGCAATAATGCTAAGCTGTTTTACACCGGTCAGCGAGAGTTGCAACGTGCGCGGAATCGGGGTTGCGCTCAAAGTCAGAACGTGCACATCGGATTTAAGCGCTTTGAGCTTTTCTTTGTGCGCCACGCCGAAATGTTGCTCTTCATCAATAATCAACAAACCTAAATCCGAAAACGCAATATCTTTTGCTAAAAGCGCGTGCGTGCCGATAACAACATCAACCGCGCCGGATTTCAACCCCTCTTTGGTTTCGCGCGCTTCCTTAGCGGTTGTCAATCGCGACAGCATACGCACATTCAGCGGAAAGCCCTGCATACGTTCGACAAAGTTCAGATAATGTTGACGCGCAAGCAAGGTTGTCGGCACAATCAGCGCTACTTGCGAGCCGGACATTGCCACCGTGAACGCCGCACGCAGAGCCACTTCCGTTTTGCCGAAACCGACATCACCGCACACAAGCCGGTCCATCGGTTCCCCTGCCCCCAAATCTTGCAACACGTCTTGAATCGCGTGCAACTGGTCATCGGTTTCCGTGAATGGAAACTTTGAGCAAAATTCATCATAAATTCCGCCTTGAGTAACAAAACACTCGGCAGTTTTTAAATGTCTTTCGGCAGCAATTTTAATCAGCTTTTCGGCAATATCTTTTATTTTTTCTTTAACTTTGGCTTTTTTTGCCTGCCACGCCACACCACCCAACACATCAAGCTGCACGTTTTCATCATCGGAACCGTAACGCGACAACACATCAATATTTTCTACCGGCACAAACAACTTATCATCGTGCGCAAATAATATTTTAAGACAATCATGCGGCGCACCGCCGGCCGTAATATTTTCCAATCCGACAAACCGACCGATACCGTGTTCGATATGCACCACCAATTCACCGACGGCGAGCGTCGATACGTCGGAAATCAAATCTTTTGAAGTTACTTTTTGCGCTTTGCGATGCCGGCGCTCACCCAAAATATCCTGTTCGGAAATCAAGCAATACGCACCGTCGCGGAAACCGTGCGCCAAATCCGCCAGCACCAGCGGAATCTTTTTGGCCGTCGCCAACTTTTCCGCTTCGTCCCAATTTTGCGCCGCAACCGCACCTTTTATACCGTGTTCGCTCATCAAATTCAACAAACGCTCGCGCGAACCCTCAGCATAACAGCATATAATGCGTTTAAGCTTGCCGTTTTCGTTCAGATAATCCTTAAGTTCGGCATACACGGCCGCTCCGCCTGCGCTTTTGGCGTGCGCAAAATCTCGACCGGGGATTGTTTTCATATCAACAACATCATCACCGGCCGGTGCCGACAATGCACTGAACACAGCGGCTTTTTTTGTTTGCAGTTTTTGCTCAAATTCGTCAGCGGTCAAATACAGCATTTCCGGCTTAATCGGACGATACGGCTCGTCATCGAGTTTGCCGCGCCGCATATTCAATGCTTCAAGACGCGCGGTATAATAATCGGCAATCCCCTCTGTTTTTGATTTAAGTGCCTCATCGACATTCCGTCCCGCAACTACGGCCGCATTCGGCACATAATCAAACAGCGTCGGCAACATATCTTCATAAAACAGCGGCAACCAGTTTTCCATACCGATGTATTTACGCCGGTCTGATATTGCTTCATAAATTTCGTCTTTCATACCCTCTGCACCGAAGAGCTCACGGTATTTTTCTCTGAAATTACGCACAGTATCGGCATCTAAAACCACTTCACTCGCCACCTGAAAATCATACTCTTTCAATTCGCCCAATGTGCGTTGCGTTACCGCATCAAAAAAGCGCAAACGTTCGATTTCATCGTCAAACAAATCAACGCGCAACGGATATTCCGCACCACTCGGAAAAATATCAACAATATCACCGCGCACAGCATATTCTCCGGCTTCCATTACCTGCTCGACGCGCGTGTAGCCGTTTAATGCGATATAATGTAAAAAATCATCAAAATTAAGTGTGCCGCCGACCACTATTTTTTTGCGTGCGTTGCGAAAGATTTTGGCGGGCGGCAGTTTTTGTAACACCGCCCCCAAGCTTGTTACAAGCACGAGCGGTTGTTTAAATTCGGAAAATACAAGTTGCGACAATGTATAAATACGTTGCGCCGAAATGTTGGCATTGGGTGACACTCGGTCAAACGGCACCGTGTCCCATGCCGGAAATTCCAACACCGCAAACTCCGGATGCGTCAAACGTAGCATCGACGCCGTTTGCGCCAACGAATTACCGTCGGCGGCAATATAAATCAACGGACGTTCTTTGGTGGCCATTAAAGCCAAAACAAAAGGTTCGTAACCGTCACACACAGAGGTTATTTTTTTGCCGATAAGCGCGTTAAAATCCTGTTGCATATCTTTTTCTTTCCGATGGACAAACTTGTTCTGAATATATACAATGCAAATATTATCGCAACAAAAAAGAAGAATAATCAACATGCGCCCGAGCATTTTATATCCGCTGTTTGCCCCGATAGATACCCTAAGCGGTATCGGTAAACGATATTGCACTCTGATGAATAATCTTTGCGGCGGCAAGGTGATTGATTTGCTGTGGCATTTACCGAGCGGGTTCGTGGACAGACGTTGCTATGTGCCTTTGGCTCACGCCGTTGACGGCAAAATTTGGACCGGCAAAGTTCGCGTGATTGAACACCTGCCGCCAAAAACAAAAAAGCATCCGTATCGAATTGCGGTTGAAGATAATACCGACCAAATGATTTTAGTTTTTTTCAAAGTGTTTGGCGACAGCATAGTTAAGCAATTTCCGGTCGGTGCAGAAAAAATTATCAGCGGTAAAATCGAGATTTTTAACGGCTTGTTGCAAATGAGTCACCCCGACTATGTTGTCGATGCCGACAAGCCGGAGCAAATGCCGCTGATTGAAACGGTGTATCCGCTGACTGCCGGTGTTACCAACAAAATGCTTAACCGCCAAATCACACAAGCTCTCGAACGTGTGCCAAACCTACCGGAATGGCTTGATGAACGTTTTGTAGCTCAGAACAATCTGCCGTGTTTTAAGGAGGCAGTGTGGCAAGCGCACCATCCGCAAACTCTTGCCGACCTCGAGCCGAATGCACCGGCGCGCCGACGGTTGGCGTATGATGAGTTGCTCGCAAATCAGATTGCGCTTGCGATTGTTCGCGGTCGGCTCAAAAAACAAAAAGGACGATCGCTTGCAAATAACGGTGCGCTCAAAGAAAAATTGCACACGGTGTTGCCGTTTGCGTTGACCGACGCTCAAAAACGCGTGATTGCCGAAATTGAAAGCGATTTGTTCAGCAATTATCGAATGTCGCGTTTGTTGCAAGGCGATGTCGGCAGCGGTAAAACAATTGTGGCTTTGATGACAATGCTCAATGCGGTTGAGTGCGGATATCAGGCGGCTATTATGGCTCCGACCGAGATTTTAGCTCAGCAACACGCAGAAACAATCTCCGCATTATGCACTCAAATCGGTGTCAAAACAGCACTGTTGACCAGTAATGTTAAAGGCAAAGCCAGAAAAACTCTGTTAGAAGAACTGGCAAACGGAAATATTGATATTCTCATCGGAACGCACGCCCTGTTCACCGAAGATGTAACATTCAAAGATTTGGCGTATGCGATTGTGGACGAGCAACATCGTTTTGGCGTAAAACAGCGGCTGAGCTTATCACAAAAAGGCAACCTTTGCGATGTGCTCGTTATGACCGCCACCCCTATTCCGCGCACACTTGTCTTAACGCAATTCGGTGATATGGAATATTCTAAAATCGATGCATTGCCGGCGGGGCGTAAACCGGTACAGACAACGGTTATGCCTTTAAGCAAAATCAATAATGTGGTTGAAGCATTGATGCGTAAATTACAAACCGGTACGCAGGCATATTGGGTATGTCCGCTCGTGGAAGAATCCGAAAAAATCGACCTTTCCGCCGCCACCGAGCGTTTTGAAAGTTTGCAAAAAATCTTTGGTAACGCCGTCGGGCTGGTGCACGGTAAAATGAAGGAAGCCGAAAAAAATGCGGTGATGGAAGAATTTAAGCAAGGAAAACTTAAACTCCTTGTTTCGACCACCGTGATTGAAGTCGGCGTCAATGTGCCGAATGCGACGATTATGGTGGTGGAACACGCCGAGCGTTTCGGTTTGGCGCAGTTGCATCAGTTGCGCGGGCGCATAAAGCGCGGGACGGAAGCCGGCAGTTGTATTTTGATGTATGGATATCCGCTCAGTGCCGTTTCGCACGAACGACTGAATACGATGAAAGCAACTGAAGACGGCTTTTTAATTGCCGAAGAAGATTTAAAACTGCGGGGCGGCGGCGAAGTTTTGGGCACCAGACAGTCGGGATTTAGCAACTTTAAAATTGCCGACTTGAGTGCGCACGGCGATTTGCTCTTAACGGCAAGCAAAGACGCTTCTCTGTTGCTCAGACAGGACCCGAACATGCAATCCCCGCGCGGGCAAGCTCTCCGCACCCTACTCTATTTGTTTGAACAAGATGAGATGATTCAGACCTATAAGGCCGGATAAAAAAAGATTTTACAGATAATACTCTGATTTGTTTCACAACTCCAAAATTAAGAACACATTTTGAAAAAAAATCATCAATCACATCTTAAATTTGCGATTTGCAAATTTAAGACATACTCCGAAAAGTATCTGTTTTTAAGGAAAATTTCGCACCACCTTTCCGACACCTACCGCACGTCAACAGCTACGCCGGTGCTTTTGCCCGCTGCCGAATGTAATGAATTTTTTGTTGCAAGCCGAATTTTCAGCACCATTTTTCATATTGTGTTATTGAGGAAGATTTATACCCAAAATCCGCTCTTTTTCTCAACCCAAATTGCGAATCGGTAGAGATACAGAATATTTTTTTGCAGATTCAATATGTTAATTAAATATTTTGCCACCACATCTGCCGCCGATACGACAAATTTTGCCGTGCGAAAACAACTTATTCGCCGAATCAAATCATAATTTTATCTTCTTAAATCAATCTGTTATTATACTTATCACGAAATATTAAACTTTTACACTTGATAATTTTAAACAGTGGCATATTATCTAAACGTGTTGAGTGTATTTTTTGTTTATTTTTCGTAATAGAATATATAACAGATTATATACATTTAACATCGGGCGTAATCTTTGGACGTGCAAATGATTTTGGACTATCGACATCGTTACTTCCGGAAAATATGGCGAAATGCGCGGTGTGAAACACGTTCAGAGGTTACATTTTCAGTAATTTTTTTGAACTTTGAGGACATTTAACGATGAACTTGAATTTCAAACGATTTAAGGAGAAAAGAACAATGTTAACCGGAACGGTAAAATGGTTTAATACGCGTAAAGGATACGGATTTATTGAACCGACGGATGGCGGAAAAGATATTTTTGTGCACGTTACAAAGTTAGAAGAAAAAGGCATACGACGTCTTTATGAAGGACAACACGTCAGCTACGAACCATACGATGACCGAGGTCGCATCGCCGCCGGAAGCATTGTCCTGCTTTAATCGGTATAATCTGAACGCACTCTCTCTTTTTTAGGCATTTTTCACCTCGCCGAATATGGAGAGAGTGCTTTTTT
>CAMAJR010000020.1 GCA_945835885.1 uncultured Alphaproteobacteria bacterium | reverse complement strand
GATAAAAAATGTAAAAGAACATTTTACAAAACAAATTATGTGTGATAAAACAATTAAGGTTTATGAAGAACTCATAAGTCAATCGTAGAAAACAAATAGTGAAAAGGTAGAAAAACAATGGTAAAAATCAAATTGCCTGATGGCAGTATTTTAGAAGAAAAAGAGGGCGTTTCCGGATTGGAAATTGCTCAAAAAATCAGTCCGAACTTGGCCAAAGCGGCCTTAGCAGTTAAACTTGACGATAAATTACAAGACCTTACAACCCCGATAACTACCGATTCTACACTCACTATTATCACCGTCAAAGATAAAGACGGTTTGAACATTTTAAGACACTCTTGCGCACACATTATGGCGGAAGCCGTGCAGGAAATTTGGCCGGATACGCAAGTAACCATCGGTCCGGCAATTGATAACGGATTCTATTATGACTTTGCACGCAAAGAGCCGTTCACGACGGACGATTTCGCAAAAATTGAAGCAAAAATGCACGAAATTGTCAAGCGTGACGAGAAAATCGAACGAATCGTTATGCCGCGCAACGAAGCGATTAAGTTTTTTAAGGATAAAGGCGAACATTATAAGGTTGAAATCATTGAAGATTTGCCGGAAGATGAAGTTATTACGCTTTATCGTCAAGGCAATTACACCGATTTGTGCCGCGGTCCGCACGTTCCGTCAACCTCTAAAGTCGGCGATGCCTTTAAGTTGATGAAGGTGGCCGGTGCGTATTGGCGCGGCGATGCCAAAAATGCAATGTTGCAACGTTTGTATGCAACCGCTTGGGGCAACAAAAAGGATTTGGATGCTTACATCACTATGATGGAAGAAGCCGCTAAACGCGACCACCGTAAGCTCGGTAAAGAAATGGATTTGTTCCACTTTGAACCGGAATATGCGCCAGGTGCTGTGTTTTGGCACGATAAGGGCTTTCGCGTTTATCGCAAGCTGATTGAATATATGCGTAACCGCCAAGAACATAACGGCTATTGTGAAATTGAAACGCCGCGCGTTATGAACCGTGTTTTGTGGGAAACTTCCGGTCACTGGGATAAATATGGCGCGCACAACTATTCCGGAGAAATGGAAGATGGCAGTATGTTCTGCGTCAAGCCGATGAATTGTCCGGGCGGTCTGCTTGTTTATAAGCAAGGTATTAAGTCGTATCGAGATTTGCCGCTCAGAATGGCAGAATTCGGCAAAGTGAACCGCTACGAAGCGTCAGGCGCTTTAATGGGCTTGATGCGTGTGCGTGAATTTACGCAAGATGATGCGCACATTTTCTGCACGCCGGAACAAATGGAAGATGAGTGCATTGACACGATGAAACTGATTTTCGATATTTATAAGGATTTCGGCTTTGACAATGTGAAAATCTATCTTTCAACGCGTCCGGACAGCATCTACCGTATCGGTAGCGACGAAATTTGGGATTTGTGCGAAAATTCACTGGCGCACGCACTCGAAAAACACGGCTATGCGTATGAAATCAATCCGGGAGAGGGCGCATTTTACGGCCCGAAACTTGAATTTATTTTGAAAGACGCTATCGGGCGTGAATGGCAATGCGGCACGATTCAGGTTGATATGAATCTGCCGGAGCGTTTCGATATTTCTTACATCGGCGAAGACGGTGAGAAGCATCGTCCGGTGATGTTGCACCGTGCGTTGTTCGGTTCAATCGAGCGCTTTTTGGGTATTTTGATTGAGCATCACGCCGGCAAATTACCGCTGTGGCTGTCGCCGTTACCGGTTGTGGTTGCGCCGATTGTCAGTGAGTTTGACGGTTATGCCGAAGAAGTTGCCGCAGAACTCGATAAAGTCGGTATCAGAGCGGAAACTGATTTGCGTAACGAAAAGATTAACTACAAAGTGCGCGAACATTCACTTGCCAAAGTGCCGGTAATTGTTGTTGTCGGCGCAAAAGAAAAAGAAAATCGCAGTGTGACGGTTCGCCGCTTGGGCAGCGAAAAACAAGAAACGATGACACTTGACGCGTTTGTTAAGCAAATGCAAAAAGAATCGGAAATGCCACATCGCTTTGAATAATCGGCGAAATCTCGCTAAAAATTAAAGAACAGCCCGTTTGATAAAAACGGGCTGTTCCGCTTCTGACTTCCTGCTAATAATACTCGGTTTTGTTGTCGTTATTTGCTATATTCACAACAACAAAAAAGCCATCTCGCAAGAGATGACTGGAGGCTGAAAACTACATAGCGATAGTGCGGTATATTCACCGCAACGGCTTATTTTACCGCCCTCCAGTCAACACTGAAAAGCGTGTAAATTTCGTTTTACAAACGCACTATGAGAGGTTTTCAGACCTCCGGCAGACCTCTCCGCCTGAGATGATATATAAGATAAAAAAAATCTTTTGTAAAGTGTGAAAACGAAAATTTAACCAAAGCGGAGTATGTTGAAAGTAGGGAGAATAAAATGCGTTTTTTAACGGCGGAAGAATTTGAAGATTTGGAATTTGTGCATCAGGTTGTAACCAATACCGGTGTTATGGCGCGCACATTTGAGCGTTTGCCGGGCGGTGTTCGTTCGGTTGCCTTTATTGCCGATAATTTGGTGGTGCGTTTTCCTAAAGCCGAAGTAATTTGGCATACAATGCAACGCGAAAAGAAAATTATTGATAGCGTGCAGCCGTATTTAGAAGAAAAAATGCCGGATAAAGTGCATAAAGTAGAGTTGATTGAGGAAGAATATCCGTTCACGGTTTCAAAGCGTTTTATCGGTAAAATCTGCGATAACCGCGGCGAGGGAGAACACACGACCGGTTATGGCTCTCTAAATGCGCAACAACAAGAAAATTTAGCACGGCAAGTGGCAAAGTTTTTTGCCGCAATGCACGCATTTGATTTTGAAAGGGCGGATATTACGCCGGTTGATGCCTCAATAGCTGAAGCGATGGAAAGCTGGGATGTGTCAAATCGGCCGGATTTTGATTATGAAAAAATAAAGGCAATATTGCTGCAACAATCAGATAATCGGCTGAATTTAGATGATTATGGCTCAGAAGATAATAATTCGGTTAAAGCACTGTGTCATAACGATTTGAGCGGCAGTAATATGCTGATAGACACAGAGGCCTATAACGTTTTGACCGGTATTATTGATTTTGGAAATGCGCGGGTTGTGCCGATTGCCGAGGACTTCTTTCCGCTCTATAAAATAGACCGCAAATTGGCGCTTGATACATTGAAAATATACAATAAAATCGTAACATATCCGTTGAAACAAGAGGAAATTGACGGTTTGGCGCTCAAATATATCGGTTATGGCTTGATGCGTTGCGGGGATACATCAAACGCATATCTGCAACGCTTGCTCAAAATGTTTTTGTGATTTGCCGCAACAAAAAAGGGACGCATCAAGCGTCCCCTTCGTTTTAATGGTGGAGATAAGGAGGATCGTCTTGCTTAAATTTACTTATTTATATTTCAGTAGCAAATTTAAGCTTCGGGCACTCGGTTGCGATTTTTTCGCCGCTGAAAGCTGTCGCTTTCCTTGCTCAAAAGCAACCTTCGCCCGTCGTCAAAAAACAACATTTAGAGGTTGTTTTTTATCCTCCGGCTCCATCCCTACGGTCAGTCGTTCAATCCAAATCATTATTTAAAACAAAAAAGACGGGGTGTTACCCCGTTTTTCGTTTTAATGGTGGAGATAAGGAGGATCGAACTCCTGACCTACAGATTGCGAACCTGTCGCTCTCCCAACTGAGCTATATCCCCAATTTGTTCTTCTAAAGATATGTAACAAATTTAATTCTTAAAATCAAGCATTATTTTAATTTTTCTTTCTATTTTACAAATTCGTTTAATCGAGCGAAAATTTATTTAATTGATTAAATATGATATTAAAAATAAAGCCGGATATTGCACCCGACTTTATTTTCCGTTAATCCACGCCGTTATTTCGTCTCGTAGCCAAATCAGCATATAAGCTGCAAAATGAAACAGGATATACACGAATTGCCATACATATTTTGCCATCATCCAAAAAGTAATGACGACAGGGTAGCACAACACATAATAAATTAGAAGCACATTCATAATTCTGATGAACTCGTCACCCCATAAATATGCCCGAGTGTCCCAATCGACACCAACCTTGGCAAACAACGCCAACAAAAAAGTAAGCAAAAACAAAATCCGGCAAACTTTCTGCAAACGCGGATGCTGCGGAAATTTGAAAGCGCGATACTTTGCAATCGTAACGCTCATGTCGTTGAAGAAAAATTCACAACTTGCCAAAAAGACAACCAACAAAACTCCAATCCAAAAGATGGCGTTACCATAACCTAAAAATTCCAACATACGCAATAATTTTAAATGACACACTAATTCAATTTTGTGTGAAATATTATAGATTTATACGTCAGTTGTCAACTGTTATTCGTTTTGCGCTTTGAGTTTCAGCATATTTGAAGCCAAGCGACGCAATTTAAAATCTTTATGGTCTTCAACCGCCTGATGAATGCCGTAAATCATTTTGAGTTGCGCTAAAGTAATTTCCACATCGGCCAACTCATCGGCAATATGTTCGACATCTCCGCGGTCACGCAACTCTTTGCACAGCTCTTTAGTCAGCTCAGACATTTCCTCTATCACCATCACTTTTTGTGAGGTAATGCCGAAAAAATTAATTGCATCATTATAAATTTTAAGTTCTTCATCTTTTTGCATTTTTATCGTTCCGTCAATTTGTTAAAGCTGTATCAACATAACATTTAAGAGGTAGCGCAAGGCAACGAATATTTGAAAGTTATGCAGAATAAATCGTTATGAAAACTGTTGCACCTGTTTTTCGCGGTCACGACGCTTTTTTATGGTCTGAAAATGTGTGCAAATGTATTGATAACGTGGGCAGTCTGAGCCGTGGTCGTTGATAATGCCGCACGCTTGCAAATGAGAATATACGGTAACGGTGCCTAAAAATTTAAAGCCGCGCTTTTTCAAATCTTTGCTGATGGTATCCGACAACCCGTTGCTCACAGGAATACAGCCGTCGCCGTGCTTGTCGTAAAGAATGGCCTTGCCGTTTGAATAAGCCCATATATAGTTGCAAAAGCTGCCATATTCGGCACGAATTTTTTGAAAACAGGCGGCATTGTGAATAATGGCGGCAATTTTGCGCGAGCTTTTAATCATACCGTCGGTTTGTATAATGCGCACTATATCTTGCTCGGTATAATTTGCGATTTTATCGTAGTCAAAGCCATCGAAGCACTTTCGGAAAATTTCGCGTTTGTTGATAATCAAATTCCAACTCAGACCGCATTGCATAACTTCCATCATCAGAAATTCAAACTGCTTACGGTCGTCAAACAGCGGCACACCCCATTCCTCGTCGTGATATTTTTGATTTACGGGAGAAGTGTTGCCCCAATTACAATATGCCATTTTGACCTCTCAAAAAGTTTATTGCCATAAGAAAAAATATGCCCGCCACAAGAAAAAATGCGATTAGCAGAATAAATACGAAGAGGGACTTCAGCGACGTGTATAAAGCAATACACGAGGAGAAGCCCCTCAAGCAGTTATTCGCTAAGCGCGATTTCCAATACTAAAGATTGGAAGCGTCAACCTTTACACCGACACCCATAGTGGAACTGATTGAAATTTTCTTCAAATAAGTTCCCTTCAATGTGGACGGTTTAGCTTTTAATATTGTTTCAATGAACAATTTAGCATTATCATAGATTTGATCGTTGGTGAACGACGCCTTAGCCACACCGGCGTGAACAATACCGTTCTTTTCAACACGATATTGAACTTCACCCGCTTTAGCATTTTTAACAGCGGTTGCAACATCTGTGGTAACCGTGCCGAGTTTCGGGTTTGGCATCAAGCCCTTCGGACCCAATACACGAGCCACACGGCCGGCCATACCCATCATATCCGGCGTTGCAATACATCTGTCAAAGTCAACCTTTCCGGCCAAAATCGAATCAACCAAGTTTTCGGCACCGATAATATCAGCACCGGCAGCTTTGGCCTCATCAGCTTTTTCGCCTTGCGCAAACACAGCGACGCGAACGGTTTTGCCGTTACCGTGCGGCAACTGGCAAACACCGCGAATCATTTGGTCTGCGTGTTTCGGATCAACACCTAAGTTAATTGCCAAATCGATGGTCTCATCGAATTTTGCAGTTGCATTTTCTTTAACGATATTGATAGCGTCCTTCAAGCTGTATGCTTGATTTTTATCAATATTCTTATATGCATTTACTAATCTTTTTCCGCTCATCGACTTACTCCGTAACTTCAATACCCATAGACACGGCCTGACCTTTAACCATATTCATAGCAGATTCGACTGTTGAGCAGTTCAAATCCGGCATTTTGGTTTGAGCAATTTCTTTAACTTGCGCCAAAGAGATTTTGCCCACAGACTTTTTGCCCGGTTCTTTAGATGCAGATTGAACACCGGCTGCTTTCTTAATTAAATAAGAAACCGGCGGCAACTTGGTGATGAACGTAAAGCTCTTGTCATCATACGCGGTAATAATTACCGGCACCGGAATACCCGGTTCCATTTTTTGCGTTTGTGCATTAAATGCTTTACAAAATTCCATAATGTTTAAGCCCTTTTGGCCCAAAGCAGGACCTACCGGCGGAGACGGATTCGCCTTACCCGCAGGTATTTGCAGCTTAATCAGACCTAAAATTTTCTTTTTAGATTTAGCCATTTTATACCTCACTTAGGTTTGTGGTAAAGACAATGGCTTGTCCCCCACAATATTAT
The DNA here is from genome assembly GCA_945835885.1 of uncultured Alphaproteobacteria bacterium. GTDB lineage: Bacteria > Pseudomonadota > Alphaproteobacteria > RF32 > CAG-239 > RUG410. The sequence goes on along the minus strand of CAMAJR010000020.1, from coordinate 17,934 downwards.
TAACACAACACATCTCAAGAGCCGATTCGCCCTCAAGATGCTTGCTCTGTATAACATATAAATTTAAAAATGCAAGCGTTTTTTATAAAAAAATAGTTACAAAATTTTTTTGCTTGACAAGCGGAATTTTCTGTTTTATACACGCAAGCAATGAATGCAAAATACTGTGTTCATACTGTCCAAGACCGTGGGTGAAATGAGGGGATTTTATGAATGAACCTTGTTTCTTAATTTCCGACGCAGACGGAGTGAACTTGAAGAAATTTATCTTTATCTCCTAAAGGACAGAAATGGGTTCCGCATTGTGCTACAAAGCATAGTGTGGGTTTTGGTAACGTTCCGTTATGGAACATAATTCGTATGGAGACAATAAGTGAACCGCGAAGAAAAATCAGAATTGCTGGCTGAATTAAACGGTATCTTTAATGAATCCGAATCTGTGGTGGTTGCCGAATATATCGGTTTGACCGTTGCGGAAATGGAATCTTTGAGAAAGAAAATCCGTGAAACCGGCGCTTCTTTAAGAGTTACTAAAAACCGTATTGCCCGTTTGGCTTTGAAAGACACAAAATTTGAGGGCTTGACAGACCAATTTAAGGGTCCGATTGTTTTGGCTTATGCCAATGATCCGATTGCCGCTTGCAAAGCTTGTGTTCAGTTTGCAAAAGAAAACGAAAAGTTGGTTATCGTCGGCGGCGCCTTGTCTGACAAGATGTTGACCATTAACGAAATCAAAGAATTGGCATCTATTCCGTCTATGGATGAATTGCGTGCCAAACTTATCGGCTTGTTGCAAGCTCCTGCTTCTAAGGTTGCTCGTGTGTTTAAGGCATACAGCGAAAAAGAAGCTGCATAATTATTTTGTAATTTTATACAGGTCTTTCTTGTTTGTTTTTCGCTTATGCACTGTTTGTTGTGCACCGCATTTAAAATAAACGGCGTAATACCTTGCCTAAAATTACAAAATGTAGATTATGCAAAGAAAAACGGGTAAAAATAGTTTTAGTAAAAAATTTGTAGAATTAACTTTATTTGGAGAAAAAAGATGGCAGATTTAGCCAAAATCGTAGATGAATTGTCAGCGTTGACCGTTATGGAAGCTGCTGAATTGTCAAAAATGTTAGAAGAAAAGTGGGGCGTTTCCGCTGCTGCTGCCGTTGCTGTTGCCGGCGTGGCAGGTGGTGCTGCTGCCGCTGCTGAAGAAAAGACGGAATTTGATGTTGTATTGGCTGACGCCGGTGCAAACAAGATTAATGTTATTAAAGAAGTTCGTGCTATTACCGGCTTGGGCTTGAAAGAAGCTAAAGATTTGGTTGAAGGCGCACCGAAGACTGTTAAAGAAGGTGCTTCGAAGGAAGAAGCCGAATCCATTAAGGCAAAATTGGAAGCAGCCGGTGCTAAGGTTGAATTGAAGTAATTTGACACGCTAAGCGCTTTAAAAAATGCTCTTGCCGAAAGGTGAGAGCATTTTTTTGTTGCGGATTAAAACTTATTAGAAATTGTTTTTTTCTATATCCAAGAAATAACCGACCGTTTCCGGCGCAAGTGCGACGGTAGCATCTCGGTCGCACAAAATTATGCCGTGCGGATGCCGCTGCAACGCCGAAAGAGTCCAAACGTGACTGATGCCACCCTCAATACTGTGTTTCAGAGCTTGTGCTTTGTTGTTGCCTGTAGCCAAAATCAACACTTCTTCCGCGTCCATAATTGTTCCGACTCCGACAGTCAAGGCCATAGTCGGCACTTTTGAAAAATCGCCGTCAAAAAAACGCGAATTGGCTTTAATTGTGCTTTCTGTCAGAGTTTTGATACGCGTGCGTGATTCAAGGGATGAAAACGGCTCGTTGAAAGCAATATGTCCGTCTTCACCGACACCGCCAATAAACAAATGCACTCCACCGGCATCTTTAATGGCTTGCTCGTAGTTGAGGCATTCTTTGGCATAATCTTTGGTCATACCGTCGAGAATATGGATATTTTTGCGTTGAATGTTAATGTGTTTGAAAAAGTTTTCAAACATAAAATAATGATAACTCTGCGGATGCGTCGGCTCTAATCCGATATATTCATCCATATTGAAAGTGACGACGTGTTCAAACGAAACTTTGCCCGCCTGATTAAGCTCAATCAGTTTTTTATACATTCCGAGCGGTGTTGAACCGGTCGGAAGTCCGAGCACAAACGGCTTCTTTGCACTCGGGCGGAAATGATTGATTTTATAAGCCACATAGTGCGCTGCCCATTCGGCAACGGCTTGTTTATCATTTTTAATTACGACACGCATATTTCTTTCCCTTTTTGAAAAATTTTTCCTTGAATCATTGTATAAAGCACATTGAGTTTTTCGCTCAAAATCGTAATATCGGCATCGTATCCCGGTGCCAACACGCCTAAATGCTCCTGTTTCATAATTCGCGCCGGATTGGTCGATGCCATGTGCACCGCTTGTTCAAGATTAAAACCGTAAGAAACGATATTGCGCACACTGTCAAGCATTGTCAACGCCGAGCCGGCAATTGCATTATCGGATTTTCGATAAAAACATTGGTCGAGATAGACTTCCTCACCGTTGGCTATCAGCGGTTTTGTTTTTTGTTTGGTTGGCTTGAGTGCGTCGGTCACCAAAACAACCTTATCCAAAGATTTACAGGTCAGCAGAAATTTAATAATCTCCGGATTGATGTGAATACCGTCGGCAATAATTTCACACGAAAGTTCAGGGTGAATAAACACCGCACCGACTGTTCCTGGGTCACGATGGTGCATACGGCTCATTGCGTTAAACAGGTGTGTAACGTGCATAATCCTTGCTTGCAGGGCTTCAATCATTTGTTTGTAAGTTGCATTGGTGTGACCGGCTTGCAAAACAATGCCTTTGGCCAAGCAATAAAGCGCTAATTCACGCATATTTTTCAATTCCGGCGCCACCGTCATATTGATGATATGTCCTTCAGATGCTTCCCACAGCGCGTCCATCAGATTTAAGTCCACCGGACTGATACTGTCAGCCGATTGCACGCCCAAACGGTCGGGTGAGATAAACGGACCTTCAAGATGTATTCCCAAAATGCGCGCGCCTTTTTCGCGTCCCATCGCTTTAACAATAGCCCGAATCCCTTTAAGCATTTGCGTTTTAGTGCCGGAATATAAAGTCGGGATAAACGAAGTGACACCGTATTGCATTAATCCTTCCGACATTTTTAAAATGGATTTATCCGAGCAATCTTCCGTGCCGTAACCGCCAAAACCGTGGATATGCGTGTCAACAAAGCCCGGCACGACATTTGCGCCTTTGGCATCAATAAAATAAGTATCCGCCTTAAAAACCTTTTTGGCGAACCGCTCTTCGTTAAACACGTCGATGATTTTGTTTTGTTTAATCAAAACAGCGCAGTTTTGCATACGCGTATAGCCGTTAAACACAGTCGCATTATGAATACAAATACTGGCAACCATAATACTTCTCCTTTGATTGTTACGCACTTATCATAAAACACTTATTTTGACTTATCAAGAAATATTTATAAACAAAAAGAGGAAAATTCGCTATTGGCGAACATCCCTCCTTTTGTTGTTAAAGCCAACCGTTTTCCTGAAAAAATTTAATAATCGGCACGGTTAAATAGACACCCATCAGCACACAAATTACGACAGAAGCACAACCGACCAATGCGCTGATACTCATAAATCCGAAAAAGCAAATAATCGCGCTTATAAGAGTATACGCAATTACGACACCGGTATAGTTGCCGAATGCTCCTGGATCGGTTTCGTGATAACCCCAATTGAAATAGAGCAGCAACGAAATGCCGGCAAACGCAAGCACACCAAAAGTGTAGCTTGTCGGTGTTGCGTCAAAATATCGATAAACAAAATAACCGATGAACAACGCCGCAAATATACCGACGGGTGACATCCAAAGCAAATGATGCTTCTTCAAAAAACTAATAATACTTTTCATACGCATAATAGATTTTGTTTGTATAAATTATATAGCACAGTCTCTTTGATTTGTCAAACAAAGAAATGACAAAAGTATTGACTGAGAAAGTATCTTTTGTTATGCTCAATTCGCTAAAATCTATTATTTATGAAAGAATTATTGTTCTGTATCGTGAATGTTATCGCGATTTTCTCGATAAGAGAATTGTTTAGAGCATATTATATATCGCACTTGCGCGTAGAATATAGCCGCTGCCATCAATTAACAGATTTTCATATCTCATTGCGGTATCGCATATTCAAGCGTGTAACCGATGTTATTATTTCGCTGCTGGTTTGTGTGAGTATTCTGCCTTTGCTGTATATGGTGTTGGGAGCTGTCATTAAGCTGACATCATCGGGGCCGATTATTTTTAAGCATAAACGACGGGGAATGTTCGGACAGGAGTTTTATTGCTACAAATTTCGCTCAATGTATGCAAATGTTGCAGACAAAAAAGCAATTCGTGATGATAAGCGGGTAACACCTGTCGGTCGCTTTATTCGCAAAACGCATATTGATGAAGTGCCGCAATTTTATAATGTGCTGATAGGAGAAATGAGCTTGGTCGGGCCGCGTCCGTTGCCACTGCGCGAGATTAAAAAATTTCCAAATTTGCTCCAGAAAAATGCGCGATTTTTGGTGCGCCCCGGTATTACCGGACTGGTGCAAATCCATTCCGGCCGCGAATTGCCGCTGGACGTGTATTTGGAATACGATTTGATGTATGTGCGCAAACAATCGTGGTTAAACGATGTGCATCTGATGTGGCAGACATTGAAATTCCAAGATGTTTCTTATTAAAAAAATACTGCCGGAACTTAGGTTTTCGACAGTATTTTTTTTGCGCGGAACCTTTACAGGTTTGAACGCATAAAAAATTATGCCCAGAATAAATAAAAAAACTTTACCTTGTTACTTTTTTAATGTTACATATATAGCAGACAGGATTATTTTTATTGAAAGGGGTATGATTATGCAGATTAAAATTGTTGAAACAACGCCGTATACCGATCAAAAAATGGGGACGGCCGGTTTGCGTCGCAAATCGAAAGTTGCGATGCAGGAAAACTATGTTGAAAACTTTGTGCAGAGCATTTTTGATGCTATCGGCGGGGTTAAAGGTCAAACCTTTATTTTAGGCGGAGACGGTCGCTTTTATAACAAAATCGCCATTCAAAAAATTATGAAAATGGCAGCGGCGGCCGGTATGAAAAAGATGATTGTCGGTCAGAACGGCTATATTTCAACGCCGACGGCTTCACGCGTTTTGCTCAAAAATAAAGCAGACGGCGGATTTGTGTTGACGGCTTCGCATAATCCGGGAGGGCCGAACGGCGATTTCGGTATAAAGTATGCCATTGCCAGCGGCGGACAATGCCCGACTTCATTAAGTGATAAAATTTATGAAAACACCAAAAACATTAAACAATATGCGATTTTGGACGCTGATGACGTTGATTTGAGCAATATAGGCACGCAAAAACTCGGTGATATGGAAATTGAAGTTATTGATTCGCTTAAAGATTATATTGAAATGATGCAAGGTATTTTTGACTTTGATGCCATTCGCAAATTGTTTGCCGGCGGCTTTTCAATGCGTTTTGATGCGATGAACGCCGTGACCGGCCCGTATGCTTTGAAGATTTTTGAAGAAATTTTGGGAGCACCGAAGGGCACGGTTGTCAATTATGTGCCGATGGAAGATTTCGGCGGTTTGCATCCGGACCCGAACCTGATTTATGCCAAGGATTTGGTGGATTTAATGTGGTCAGATAACGCACCTGATTTCGGCGCTGCCAACGACGGTGACGGTGACCGTAATATGATTTTGGGTAAAAAATTCTTTGTTACGCCGAGCGACAGTTTGGCGATTCTGACCGATAATTACAAATTGATTCCGGGGTATAAAAACGGTATCTACGGTGTGGCAAAATCGGCGGCAACCTCAACAGCGGTCGGGCGTGTGGCAAAGGCACTCGGTATCGGTTATTATGAAGTTCCGACCGGCTGGAAATACTTCTGCAACCTGATGGACAGCAACCGCATTACTTTCTGTGGCGAAGAAAGTTTCGGTACCGGCTCGAGCCATATTCGCGAAAAAGACGGTATTTGGGCAATTCTGTTTTGGCTCAATATTATAGCCGCAACCGGCAAATCAGTGGAAGAAATTGCGCACGACCATTGGAAAAAATACGGCCGCAGTTACTATATGCGCAACGATTATGAAATTGCCGATACCGAAGTCGCTAATAAGCTTATGGCGGATTTAGAGGCGCGTTTGCCGTCGCTGAAAGGTAAAACTTTCGGCGCATACACGGTCAGTGAGGCTTATCCGTTTGTTTATAACGATCCGGTTGACGGCAGTTCGACCAAAAACGGTCTGATGGTTTATTTTACAGACAAATCACGCATTGTGTATCGACTTTCCGGTACCGGCAGTGTCGGCGCAACGCTGCGTGTTTATCTTGAACGCTATGAAACCGAAAAATTTGATGAAAATGTTGAACAAATGCTTGAAAGTTTAGCTGATGTTTCACGCGAGATTGCTGAGATTATCAAGCGCACCGGTAAAACAAAAGCAGACTTGTTGACCTAAAATTTAAGGAACGCAAAACCGATGCTCAGAGATATTAACAGAAAACGTCCGGACAGACAACTCGAGCGCACGTTGCTCTTGTTGGCGTATGCGATTATGTTGATGTCACTGAGCTTGTTTGCGTTGTTTATTTATCCGGAATATTCGCTTTATATCATTGTTTCCATCGTGGTCTGGAATGTGTTATGTATTTTGATTACGATTCGCATTTTGCAAGTAAGTGAAACCGCCATCGGGTTCGGCGCACTTTCAGCCGAAATTTTAAACGATAAAACAAAATATTATCGGGTGGATAATTCAACCGGCGAGGCGATTTTAATTAACCGTGCGGCTGCGGAATATTTTCAAAATACACCGATTTTGAAGTTTTTAGAACAAAACATTATAGATTTGCCGGCCAATAAAATGGATTTGCAAAAATTGACTTCGGCCGTAAGCAAATTGCAATCGGCAACCGTCGAACTTTCGATAAATCCGAAAAAAGACAGCGTGTTTGTGGCGGAAGAATGGCTTAAAATAAGCGTCAAACCGATTTATTTAAACAAAACAGATATTTTTGAAAGCGATTTTTCGTTGCAAAAAATCCGTAAAGAAAGCTATATTTTTTGGACAATCGAAAATATTACCGCCTATAAAAATATGGATGCGGTTTTCCAAAAAGAAATGACTTCTCTGCATCATATTTTGGACTATCTTCCGGTCGGACTTTATACTTGTGATGCCGACGGTAAAATCGAATATTTGAATAATGCATTGGCGGAAAAACTGAAAATTGATAAGAACGATGCTTTCGGCAAACCGCTTGATGATTTTGTGGCGCATAATGCGGAATTGTTGCATTCTGCCGGCGGTAATTATGATGATATGCTGAATTTTACGGCTGACGGTGAAATCATCGAAACTTATGTAAAACAGCGTAATGTTCGTGAGAGCGGCGAGCTTAAAACACGCGGTGTCGTAATTTGGAATTTGCCGAATGATGATGAGTTGCGTGCGCGTTTGACGAATGTCGTCGATAAATTTGAGCATTTGTTTGACACGGTGCCGGTCGGCATAATCATTATCGATAAGCAACAAAAAATTATCGAAATAAATAAATATATCGAGGATTTATTCGGCCGGCGCAGTCAGGATATTGCCGGTCAGACCGTTAAAGCTTATTTTGAAGAAGGCATCGATAAAAAAGTAAAAGAAGCGGCAAAGGCGGTGGAAAACGGTGAAGATAATGTATTTGATTCCGACATTGTTGTTGCCGATGACAAACGAAGCGTTCGGGTTTTTGTGTATGATTTGCAGAGTCAGATATACAGTGAATCATCAGTCGGCAACATTCTTTATGTGCAAGATACGACCAACCGACGCAGTTTGGAAATGCAAGTGGCGCAAGCGCAAAAAATGCAATCGTTCGGGCAATTAGTCGGAATGGTTGCGCATGATTTTAATAATTTAATGACGGCCGTTACCGGCTATTGTGATTTACTGTTGCGGCGTCACGGCATCGGTGACCCATCGTTTGCCGATTTAATTGAAATGCGCAACAGCGTGACAACGGCTATCGGTATTGCGCGTCAATTGCTGACGATTTCCCGCCGTCAACCGCTGAATCCTAAAGTCATTGAAGCAACAGAGGCCTTTACGGAAAATGACCACTTAATTTCGCGTATTTTAGGTGAAAAAATCAAACTTAAAGTCAATTATGGTGCTGATTTGGGATATATTCGCGTGGATACGGTTCAACTCTCTCAGGTGTTACTGAATTTAGCCATAAATGCGCGTGATGCGATGAACGGTGAAGGAATGTTGACTTTGTCGGCACGGCCCGAACGCTTGAATAAACCGTATTCATATCGCGGTGAAACCATTAAGCCGGGAGATTTCGTCGTTATCAGCGTGACAGATACGGGATGCGGTATAGCACCGGAAAATTTGGAACGGATTTTTGAACCGTTCTTTTCTACCAAAAAGAATATGCTGAGTTCAGGAACCGGTTTGGGCTTGGCAACGGTTGAAAGCATCGTGCGGCAAATGGCCGGTTTTATGAAAGTTAAAAGTGAAGTCGGCAAAGGCACAACTTTTGAGATTTATTTGCCGTCTTATGAAACGCCGGAAAGCATTCTAACAGAAAATAAACCGCAAGAAGAAGTGATTTTGGATAAGTCCGGTAATGCGGCAATGACCACAATTCTGCCGCATTCTGCCGGCGCTGACAGCCAATGCGTAATTTTGGGGCTGAATATTGCGGAATTTGACAGTCAACGCACGGTCTTGCGCAACCCGGGAGAAATTCGCGTGTTGTTTGTTGATGATGAAGATGCGGTAAGAATTGTCGGTGCGCGCGGTTTGCGGCAAAAGGGATATGATGTAACGGATTGCATTTCGGCTGAAAATGCGATGGAGCATATTGATGCCGGAGAACAGTTTGACCTTGTGATAACCGATATGCGTATGCCGGGAATGAGCGGAGCCGACTTGGCTAATGCGGTGCACGAAAAGTATCCGGAAACAAAAATAATTTTGGCATCCGGATATTCTGAAGAAATCGCACGCAAAGAACTTGCCGGTTCGCAGGATTTTTATTTTATCGCCAAACCATACGGGCTTGATGATTTGAATAAAAAAGTAAAAATGGTGTTGGCAAATGACAAATAATGACGAACACTTACAACAGTTACAGTTAGATTTTGCCAAACGTTGCGAAATGGGACGCGATGATTTTATGGTTTCGGATTGCAATCGAGAGGCATTTAATTTGATTGATTCGTGGCCGCATTGGTTTGGTTCCGGTCTTTTGATATACGGTCCGCAAGGATGCGGTAAGTCGCATTTGGCACATTTGTTTGCGGATAAAGTGCGTGGTGCAACAGCAAAACCGCAAGACGTAACCATTGTAAATGCGGCGTCGGTAAATATGCGTAACGTTAAGCGTTTGGCAGAAGAAAACACGGCAATTGCGGTGGAAAATGTGATGCCGAAAAACAACAATGAAGCACTGTTTCATCTGTTCAATCTGTTTAATGTTGACGGCAAATTTATGCTATGGACGGCGGAAACGGCGCCGAATTTGATGAATTTTGCACTCAAAGATTTACAAACACGACTTAATATGATGCCGCGTGCCGCTATTTTTGAACCGGACGATGTAATGTTGCAAATGCTGATTGTTAAATTGTTTGATGACCGTCAAATCAAGATTACGCCGGAAATTTTAAACTATATCATTAACACGGCACCGCGCTCGTTTGCGTATATTGAAGCTTTGGTTGAAGAAATTGATAAAATTTCGCTTGCTTATCAAAGCTCGGTAAATTATATAATAGTCAGAAAGGCAATGGAATTTTTGCAACTTAAAGATAATCGTGAGCCGGATTTGTTTGAGGATTTTTAAGTTGTGTCAACAACAAAAGGAGATAAAATAATGGAAAAAACTTTATTGAATACCAAATGGCTCGGTACAATATGCGTTGTGGCGGTTGCGTTTATTTTTTCGTTTTTAGCGAGCAACTATGCGTCAACCGCAATCAGGGCGTTTATGCCGACGTTTGTGACGGAAGCATCTCAATTTTTGCCGATAACCGTTGAAAAAGGAACGATTGTCGAACCGAAAGACACACAGATTAAGAAAAATTACGGCACAGCTGATAATCCTTTTGTGGTGATGTTGGATACAAACGCAGATGAGTTGACTTCGGCCGACCTTGCTGCTCAAGGATTGTATGTCAGCCGTAAGTTTATCTATGGTGTTAAATCCGATAAAACGGAAGTATGGGGCTTGGATAAGCTGTCAGATATGACGATAAATCAGGAACTTTTGCAACAAGGTGCCGAATGGGTAGAACAAAAATCCGGCGGCTATGCCTTTGCAATATTGTTTATCAGCATACTGCTCTATGTTCCGTTTGCGATTTTGCTTTATGCCGCGGTTATTCAGCTGAGTATCGGTATGGCACTGAAAGTCGGGTTCGGACGCACTTTGCGAGTGACCACACTCGGCTATTTGGCACTTTTTGTTATTGGCGCATTTACTGTTTCAATCGGTATTATCGTAACATTTATCTTGTTGCTTGGTGCTAATTGGTTGACGGCAAAATACTATCCGCAATCAACCGCCGAAGCGGCATAATTTGATGTTTTATCGCAGTTTTACGGTGTGTTAATCACAAATTAATTTTTTGCGGCTAACATTTTTGGCATAAGGAGAATTTTTTATGACAGATTCAGATTATATTTCAGAATTAAGCTATGATGAAAAAATCGTATTTTTGAAGGTTTTTTGTTGTTTGGTTCGTGGCGACGGAAAAGTAGATTCCGATGAAATCAGCTTTTTGAAAGATATTGCCGGTCGTTATGGAATTGATAACGGCACAGTGGTCAGTATTATAAAGGAACCGCGCATAAATTGTGTGGAAGAAGCACGAAAAATCAGAAATCGCCGCCATGCTTTGCAACTTGTAAAAGAAATGTGCGTCATGGCCAATATTGATAACGATTTGGCTGATGCCGAGTTAGATATTGTGATTGACAGTGCGCGTGCCATGGGGGTTGAAGATGAAAAAATCGTGTTAATCAATCGTTGGGTGTTGGATAGCTTGATTTTATCCAAAACCGGTGAAATCATAATGGAACAAAATAATGGATAAATCTGAGTTAAAACGTGTATTGCATAATCAATTTGAGCCGCTTGAAAGAGCAGCGATGAGCAAACTGAGTTATTTGCAAAGTGATGATGTTTTCAGCGCAGACAGCTATTCCGCGTATGCCGAGTTGGATAGTTTCGGTTCAGATGATTCGTTAGAAAATGCTTTTAATGAAACATTATCGTCTCCGACACCGCCAATGTATCAGGCACCGGCGCCGGAAGAAATTCAACATATTAAGCAGGCACCGCAACCTTCGTATGCGGGAGCAACGCCGTCGCCGGATTCGATTGCGATGCACAAGCAAAATATGGCGGCTAAAATAGCGGCATTGCGCGGTATCTCTATGCCTGGAGATTATTTACGCACCAAAAAATAATCGGCAACAGGTTCATTTAATTGAGCGAAATAAAAAAAGACGTTCGGTGTCGAAACAGAACGTCTTTTTTTTTAGGTATAACCGCTACTTTTTGTAACGATTATGATAGAACTGTGCAATTTGTCGCACACGCTGGTAGGCCTGTTCGCTGACTTTAGGGCAATTGTCGGCGCACCACGCACAGAAGTAGGGTGTTGCATCAGGACGAGCCATCATCGACAAACTCTCACGGATAAAAGCCGCACTCTTAACGTGGTTAATATCAGTTTTGATAATATGAATAATAAACTGATATTCATCAAAGTTAGGGGCAACCGTTCCGAAAAACTGACCGGATTCTTGTTCAAGCTTATAGAGCGGTCGTCTCAAATACGACATTTCGTATATACGCTTGAGCTGTGGAAAACGTTTAAGAATTTTATCCGCCAATTCGTCCGATTCGATGAAACTGCAGAACAGTAATTTTTGCAATACTTTCAAACTTCCTCGCTCAGCCAAAATACGCAAAGCGGGCATTGACAAGATGTTTTTGCTCATAGTGCAATTTTCAATCATGGCAATACTCAATTTGTCATCATTTAAGGCAAGAACAGCTAATTGCACAGCGGACGAAGTCAATTTTTCACCCTTTGCAAACTTCATATAATGTTCTAAAGCACGTCGGTAGGAGGACAAACAGTTCGGTTTTTCTTCCTCTTGGCTCATTTTAATCAAAAGCAATTCGTAGTTCGCCGGCACCGCAAAATGACGCACATATTCACCGATTTTGTAGACATTCCTCTGGTCGAACAGCTCTTTTAGGGCCGGCTCGCGTAATGCGGACGGAAAAGCAAACGATCCGCCGGTGGGCATAGAAGTTCCCATAAGATGTTGCTCATAATCGGTCAGCCGACGGTCGCGTTTTATGCTTTTAAGGTAGAGCCATTTCAAGCTGTCAATACCGGCATATATGCGGTCAAGCTCACGCTTTTCGGGCACATAATGAGATAGATAAACCTCAAGAGCATATTTTGCAATCGAACGCTGATTGATTTCATACGCATCACACAACGCGCAAAAATCAGCAAAGGATAAACGCACATATCGTGCCTTAATCCAGCAAATAAGATACTTAAATAATTTCATAAGCAAAAGAATTTAGTGAATAATTTTTTTGTATGGCTCACTTATCATTTTTTTGTGTATTTGTCAATAATGAAATAATTGATTATCAATGAAAATAATGCTGGACATTTAAAAAATGATGTGCTAAAAACAATTTGTTTTTGGGGTTGTAGCTCAGTTGGGAGAGCGTTTGAATGGCATTCAAAAGGTCAGGGGTTCGATTCCCCTCAGCTCCACCAGTTCAAAGCAGGCCTTCGCGCCTGCTTTTTTTATAAGAATAAGGAGTGTAAGTATGTCGATTTTAGCAGCTGTTGCCGTGCCGCATCCGCCGGTTATTCTTGAAGAAGTCGGACACGGACGTGAGCAAGATATTATCAAAACCATCAATGCATATCGAGAAGCAATGAAATTTGCGGCATCTTTTGAGCCGGAAACAATTATATTAACCACCCCGCACAGTGAACTTTACGCCGATTATTTCCATATTGCCGGAGGGGCGGAAGCAAAAGGAGATTTTGCGCAATTCGGTGCGCCGCAAGTCAAAATTCAGGCATATTACGACCAAGAATTTGTCAGTGAATTAGAGGCACTCTGCAAGCGGATAAACTTTCCGTGCGGCACGTTAGGTGAGCGTAATCCGGCACTTGATCACGGTTCGATGGTTCCGTTGTATTATTTGAATAAAGCGTTGCCGAAATATAAACTTGTGCGTATCGGTTTGTCAGGGTTATCGTTGGCTCAACACTATCAACTCGGGCAACTGATTAAAGATGTGGTGAAAAAACTCAACCGCAGAGCCGTTTTTATTGCCAGCGGTGACTTGTCGCATCGCTTGCTTGCCGAAGGCCCTTACGGATTTGCCAAAGAAGCACCGGAATTTGATGCCAAAATTACCAAAGCGTTGGAAAACGGCGATTTCAAAGATTTCTTTACCTTCAAGCCGGAGTTCTGCGAAGCGGCCGGCGAGTGCGGACACCGCTCGTTTATCATTATGGCGGGTGCTCTTGATAATACGGCGGTAGAAAGCAAACTTTTGTCGTATGAAGGTCCGTTCGGTGTCGGTTACGGGGTAGCGACATTTAAGGTCAACGGGGTTGATAACAATCGCAATTTCGGAACGCAATATATGACCGAACTTCAGCAAGAGATGGCGGCACGCCGTGCTGAAGAAGATGATTTTGTGTCTTTTGCTCGCAAGTGTGTTGAACACTATGTGAATACGGGGACGCCACTCGAATTTCCGTCTGATTTGCCGGAAGCATTGACTTCGGCGCGGGCAGGGGTTTTTGTTTCATTAAAGAAAAACGGGCAATTACGCGGCTGTATCGGCACAATCGAACCGGTCAGCGAAAATATCGGCCGTGAAATTTGGCGTAACGCGATTTCGGCCTGCTCACAAGATCCGCGCTTTAAGCCGGTTCGTCCGAGCGAGTTGGAAGATATTGTCTACAGCGTTGATGTTTTAACACCGCCCAAGCCGGTAACCGAAGGCGTTATTTTGCATCCGAAAGTCGATGGTATTATCGTTCAAAATGGTAATCGCCGCGGTTTGCTTTTGCCGAATTTAGACGGCGTGGATACTACTGAACAACAGATTCAAATTGCAAAGCAAAAAGCCGGTATCGGTCTTTATGAGCCGGTTGATTTGTTCTATTTTCAGGTTGAAAGACATTTTTGATGCCGGTTTGCCCAATATGTCCGCGCCGATGCAATTTATCCGAAGGTCAAATCGGATTCTGCAAAGCGCGCGCTTGCTTTAACAATAAGATAATTTCATTAAATTACGGGCGCGTGTCATCAATTGCGCTTGACCCGATAGAAAAAAAGCCGCTATACCATTTTTTCCCCGGCAGTGCGATTTTGTCAGTCGGCGGTTTCGGGTGTAATTTACGTTGTCCGTTTTGCCAGAACCACCATATTTCAATGGGTGGAATGAATGAAGTGCCGACACAGCCGATGTCGCCGCAAGAACTGACGCTTTTGGCGCTTGACTTGGCAAAACGGCCGCACGGCAATTTAGGCGTTGCGTTCACTTATAACGAGCCGTTTATCAGCTATGAATATGTGCGCGATTGTTGCATATTGCTGCATCAGGCGGGATTGAAAACGGTGTTGGTAACAAACGGGCATATCAATAAAGAGCCGCTCACGGAATTATTACCGTTAATCGACGCGATGAATATCGATTTGAAGGGTTTTTCCGAGGAATATTATAAGTATGTCGGCGGTAATTTTGCGTGTGTTAAAGAAACGATTGCGACGGCGTTTGATAAGTGCCATATTGAAATAACAACGTTGATTGTGCCGACCAAAAATGACAGTGATGTGCAAATGGCGGCACAAGCAGAATGGTTGGCTTCGCTTTCGCCGGATATTCCGCTTCATATCAGCCGTTATTTTCCGCATTATAAGGTAACGGATATACCGTCGACTCCGGTTGCAACCGTGCAGCATTTGTGTGAGGTTGCGCGACAACATTTGCATAATGTTTATGCCGGAAATTGCTGACAATCAAATCTATATAACAAAAATAGTTGCCAAAGCCCAAAAAATATATAAAATAAAGCCAAAATCAAATAATTAAATTTTTATGATTATGGTTAATATTATTGTAATCTTAGGGGTTATGCTTGTTGTATGTGCTTTTTTGTTCAGCCCGAAAAAGACGATGCAAAAAGTGTATTATGCTTTGAAATACGCCCTTTTTAAACCGATTGAATGGCTGATTCGTGCAGTTTTTGCGCTGTTGCAAATAAAAATTTATGTTTGGGGCAGTTTTTGTTTGCTTTGTATGCTTATGGAAATGATGTTACCGGAACATAAATTCAAATTTGTGTTTTTTGTGTTGATTATGATATACGGTTGGCTGATTTTAATTTTGTTCATTCGCAACTTTCGCGACGAATCTGACCGCGATTTGGTGCGAATGACGTTGGCACAATTAGAACATAAAATGTGTTTTAAAAATCAGAAATTAAGTATGTATCCGCATGATTGGCATTGGTTCGAGTAGAAAAATATCTCCGGAATATAAGAAATTACGGAGATATTTTTCTTATTTGTGATTATTTTGCCATAGAAAATCGGTCAACGTCAATATCTCACGTCGGGCATAAACATCAGACATCGACATTTTGAACAGTTTGCGAAACTCAGCCATATCTGCCGCGCAATAGCCGTTTTCAATGTAGCGGAACGCATCGCGTGTATGCAACGGTTCTGCAACCCGAAAACCAAATCTTTTTGCTGCTGCGGCTAATTCCGAAAGTTCCGGATTTTGCAATTCCGAAGCCATATTCAGCACCGCAATCCAATTAAGATATTTAATACCGCGCGCGGCAACGCTTTTTTTGGTTTCCCATATCAAATTCATATATGAATCGGTCAATTCCCATTGCAAATCATTAACATCGGCGGCAACGCTGATTAAGGTATGCGCCTTGGCAAAAACATCTCTGTAACCGACATTTTCTGTGGTTGGAATATCGGCTAAAATTACTGTTTTACCGGAATTATCCGTTTCAATGCTAAAGTTTTGCATTAACTCCGGCATCGGCAAATTGGTATGGCTTTGTTCGCGCAAGATTTGGCGTTGGTTTATGAAGTTGCGCACCGTTTCATTGTGCGGCGCAAAGATTTTTACCTGATAACCGTCGGACCACAAAGCTGCGGCCAAGTTTAATGTCAGCGTGGTTTTGCCGACACCGGAGACCGAACTGCTGATAACGATTACCGGAGCATCATTCATTATTTACGCGCCCAGTTTGTTGAATTGTTTTGTGCGACCACTAAACAAGTTTTCTTTTGATTTTTCAAGCTTTTGCAAATTTTATCGGCTGTGCTTTTTTTCATACCGACCAACTTGGAACGATACATTTTGCCGCCGGCATTGTTTGCTTCTTCAACTTCAATCTGGTATGCGGCATATTTTTTTGCCACATCGTTTTTGATTCCGGCTGCGTAATTTTTGGCGCGTTTATAATCGGAAAAGGCACCGACCTGCACGGCATAACCGCCGTTGCTTGCAACATTTGCCGTCTGCATTGATTTTTCTTTTTCAACCGCAGCTAACACTGTCGGAGACTGAAGTTTTGAGGTTGTTGCATTCGCTCTTGTCGGTTTGGCATAAAGCGGCACAAAAATTTTTTTGCCGTTATGCACCGAAGCGACTTGTGTTGTAGCTTTTCCGTTAATTTCACGGCTTAGAGTTGCCACGTCAATCCAACTTGATTTTTGGAGTGCACCGAGTCCTTTGTCCATCATCAGCGCGGCTTTTTTATCGCGTTCGCCGAGATAACGATGTCCCATTGTGACGGCGATAACGCGCTTGCCGCCGCGTTTGGCGGAAGTAATAATATTATAGCCCGCGGCGGCCGTATATCCGGTTTTCATACCGTCTGCTCCGGCGAATGTTTTCAAAAGGTGGTTATGTCCGGTCACGAGTTGTCCTTTGTAGCGAAAACTCTGCACCGAAAACCATTTATAATATTGCGGAAAATGATGATACACCGCCATAGCTAACTTAGACATATCGCGCGCGGTGGTTTTTTGCAAGGAATTCGGTAATCCGGAAGCGTTTTTGAATGTTGTGTGTTTCATATTCAGTTTGCGCGCGGTTTTTGTCATCAATACGGCAAAATCGGCTTCTGTTTTGGAAAAATGTTCGGCTAAAACGGTGGCGCAGTCGTTTGCGGACTTTACAATAACCGCCATAATTGCGTCTTTGACCGTGATGGTTTCACCGGCGCGCACACCTAATTTAGAGGGAGAACGGCTGGCGGCCACGCGTGAAACTTTGAGCTTATCGGTCAGTTTCAGCCGACCGTTTTCGAGGGCATTAAAAGTAATATATAGCGTCATTAACTTTGTCAACGATGCCGGATAACGTAATTCATCGGCATTTGTTTCATACATAACTTTGCCGTTGTCGGCATTCAACATAATAGAAGATGTTGAAGCCAAAGCGTTGTTTATGCTGAATAACAAGCTACAAAATGCTGAAAAAGCCGCTAATTTTTTGAACATTTTTCCCTCTTTAAGAAATCACTTTAGAAAGTATAAATGTCAAATGGTAAAGAAAGATTAAAAATTTTTACGTTTAAGGCATTATTTTTGGCTTAATTTTTTATCGTAAGAAAAATATCAGAAAGAGTTTCCTTCTCGTCATCCTGAGGAGCGTAGCGACGTGAGGATCTTCGCACGTCAGTGCGACTACAACATACGTTATCGGACTAAG
>CAMAJR010000019.1 GCA_945835885.1 uncultured Alphaproteobacteria bacterium | reverse complement strand
TGGAAATGCAGGATATGAACGGAAGTTTCAAAGTTCGCGATGCGCGGCGCAAAGACAATCGAGCGGTAGTTCGTGCCGGATTTGATTACAACTTTGGCAGCGATTTTTCGCTCATCGGTGCAATCGCCTCCTTTGTCGACGGAACAACCCACACCAACGCTAACTTAGACTTTAAGTATCATTTCTAAGCCGTAAAAATTAAATCATACCGGTTTTGAACAAATTAAAATATTTATACACTGAACCGTCCGGCGATGACCAACTGAAATCATCTTGCATTGCTTTGCGCTGCATATTGTGCATTTTTTCCGGCGCAGCATAAAAACAGCGTAACGCCTTATCAAGCACATCTTCATAGGCGTTTAGGTTATTTTGCAAACGCTGTGCCGCCGCATTGGCTCCGTAAATCCTCTCGCCGTCGGCAAAAAATGCTTCTGTGCGAAAACCGTCCGCACCATCTTCAATGGTATCCACCAAACCGCCGGTAGAAGTTGCTATCGGCAACGTTCCTTTTGCCATTGCTTCCATCTGCGTCAAACCGCACGGTTCAAAATATGACGGCATCATATAAAAATCAGCCGCTAATTGCACCGAGTAAGCAAACTCATCTTTGTAACCGCGAAATACGAAAATGCGCTTGGCAAAATCGCGAAACATTTGCTTGGTATTGTCTTTAAGCATCATCAAATCGCTGTATAAATCCTTGTTGCCGGCACCGCCCAAAATAAAAATCGGAAAGTTATCCGGCGCATTTTTGTAGCGGTCAATATTGTGCAAAATTGCGTGAATTGCCATATCATAGCCCTTTTGCTCGACCATACGACTCGTCATACAAATTACCGGTATATTCTCAACTTCCGGAATAAGTGCGGAAATGTCGTCGAATTGATACAAATCAATCAGCGGAATCATTTTTTCTTTGTATTTTTCATCGGTAGCCAAACGTGACAACAGCTTAAAACACTCACGTTTGTTGTGTTGTTTGATATTTAAGCTGTTCTCGTCATAAACTTTGAAATCGGTAATTTTAAAATACTCGTTTATTTCTTGAATTTTTTTGGCATTCGGCGAAATCAGACGTTTTTCATAACCGTTGACAATTCCTAAAAAATTGCGATAATTTTTGCGAATTTTTAACACATCGCGAAAATCAAAACCGAAACTTTTGTTGCTCGAAACTTCCTCCATATAGTTACGCGAAACCGTAATAATTCTATCTGCCAAGTGCATATTTGCCGCCGCCTGATTATAAGTATCGCTGACAATCAGTGTGTTTTGCGTGCGCGGATTGCTGTTTTTAATCGCCTTTGCATTTTTCAAGACAAGTGTCGCCAAATCTTCATACAGCGAATTAAGTATTCGTGACGTGTTGTTATAATCCCAACCCTGATACCCCATGTGGTGCGCAATATGAATAATCGGAATGTTGCGTAATTTGTCGGCAAGCGCCATATTCATACGCTTGACATACACTTTGGCCAACGTCAAATACTTGGTTAAGCCCGAAAGAGCGCCGCTGTGCCAATCATTTGCCAACAAAATATTCGGAAAATCAATATTTTTATCGGCCTTTTGCGCCAATTCCTCCAACAGACAATACACAACCTTAGAGAAAAAGGCAAAACGCTCTACTTCATCAACACCTTCTTCGTTCAAAACATAACACCCGATTTGCCCCGACGGATTTGTTGCAGCCGGATTTATTCCGAAAAAGTGATCGCAACGCACAAAATAATAAGTTACCCCGTTAAGCGAGCCCTCATAAATATCGGTGCTGAATGTGCGTAATTTTTGCTTGCCGGCAAACTGTATCTTCAGCGTTTTTATTTTTTTGACCGCCGTCGATTTACCTTCGGCGCCGACATAAACACCATCCGTCAGTTCGGCTTTTTTACGACCGGTATTACCTAAATACATCGGGGTTATAATAGAAATGTTGTGTGCATCTTTACCGAAAACGGCATTAAAATTTTCCGGCAATTCGGAAGCCACCATTCCCAACCCGCCGCATTTCATAAAAGTTGCCGTTTCGGCACTAATCATCCAAGCTTTAATTTTATCTATCTGTGGCCATTGAGAATTGTTAAGACATTGATGTTTTGACATATTTTGCATTTGAGCCAACAAATCATTTTTGGTAACACGGTAGTTAATGATAAATTTTTTCTTATTGAAATTAGCCGGTAAATATTCAAAAATTTTTTGCCCAGCGCCAATGACTACCGCACACATTACATCCCCCGTAGAAAAAATAATTGTTGTTACAGATAATATAATTCTTTTATTTATAATCTTCAACAAAAAAATCGGGGCTTGACTTCTAAAAGATTAAACACTAAGTTTTATGTATAATGAGCGCCTAATTTATTTTATAAAAGAGGAAAATATGACAAAAGATAAATCGCATAAAATGCCGGAAAATGAGCAAGAGTTAGAGGATACTTCAACACAAATAAACGAATCGGATATGGCTGAGGAAGATGCGACAGAGCTTGATGCAACTGACGAAAAGATTCAACAGCTTTTAACAGAAAATGCTAAGTTAAAAGATGCCTATTTGCGTGCATACGCCGAAAGTGAAAATACTAAAAAGCGTTGTCAGCAGGAAATAGAGAAAAATGCCAAATTCGCCTTGGCCTCATTTGCTAAAGAACTTTTAAGTGTCGCCGATAATCTGCATCGAGCCATCACGTCCATTTCCGATGATAATAATGAACAATGCAAATCTTTGCTTGAGGGTGTGAAGATGACACAAAACGAACTTTCTAAGGTGTTCACAAAATTCGGTATAAAAAAAATTGACAGTTTGGACAAGGTTTTTGACCCGAATTTTGAACAGGTTGTTCAAGAAGTTGAAGACCCGAGCAAACCTGCCGGAACGGTTATCGCCGAATTGCAGTCGGCTTACCTGATTAACGACCGCATTCTGCGTGAAGCGATGGTTGTCGTGACCAAAGGCGGCCCAAAATAATGCGTTTTTTCAACAAATTACTGCATCCGGCTTCGTGCCGGATTTTTTATGCGGTTTGAGCACAAAATATCGGGTATATCTTGCAAATATTTATTTTATTCTGCAAAAATAGCCGCTATAATCGCGCTTATGAGAATATTGAATAAATACATTATCAAACAAATCTTTACGGGGTTCGTGCTGGTTGCCTGCTCTTTGTTGGCAATGCTATGGCTTACGCAATCGCTGCGCTTTGTGGAAATGGTCACACGTCAGGGCTTACCGGTGTATTTTTTTGCCGAGATGACCTCGTTGTTAATGCCGCGCATTTTTAATGTATTGTCGCCGATTGCGCTGTTTGTTGCCGTAATGTTTGTATATAATCGTATGATAGCCGACCGAGAATTGGTGGTTATGCAATCTGCCGGTATCAGCCCGTGGCAAAACGCACGCGGTGCGTTTATTCTTGGTGTTGTGTTGTCATTGTTCAATATTTATGTTATGAATGTCGGCATCCCGTGGTCGGAGCAAAAATTTCGCGAATTGGAGTGGCAAGTGCAAAATAATATGACACAAGCCGTCTTTCGAGAAGGTGAATTTACGTCGCTTAAAAACGGAATTACCGTGTTTATCGACAAACACGAAAATGACGGTTCGGTCTCGGGGATTTTTGTCAGCGACGAATCTAAACCGAATATAAAAGTGACGCTCACGGCTGAAAAAGGACGTTTAATTCAATCACCGAAAGGGTCGCGTATTTTATTTATTAACGGTGTGCGTCAGGAAATAGATAAAAAAACAAACAAATTCAGTATGCTTTCATTTTCACGCTATTCTGCCGAATTCAACTCAGGAAGCAACAGCAAGCGCAAAGACCAAACCATTCGTGAAAAAAATTTTAGGGAACTCATCAATGCGGCAGACGATAAAAATCTTTCAGCGGCAGATGTGCGCAAATATGTGGTGGAAGGGCATCGCCGCCTTTTATACCCGTGGCTTAATTTAGTTTTGGCTCTGATTGCCTGCACCGGTCTTCTGATTAGTAATTTTAACCGGCGCGGACAAACAAAAATCGTTTTTATTGAGGTGATTTGTATGATTGCAATCATCGGTGCCGATTTGGCATTGACCAATTTAGCCGGTCGTTTTTTATTCTTTTTACCACTGTTATATGTCAATTGCCTGTTGCCTCTGATTATTTGTGTTTATTTATTGATTTTCTACAATCCGTTCTATTTTCATCGTTTGAAAGACGTAAAGGAATTACAATATGAGGTATAGTTCCATTCTTCCGATTTTGCTGATTACAACCGTTTGTTCTATTAAAACGGCAGAAGCATTTGATATTCCGGAAGCAGGTGAATTTCGCACAAAAGAAGAAAAACATCCAACGGCAGAAATGTTTGTTTCCAACAACATTACTGACTTTAAGACCGTTGCCGATAAACCGAACACCGCAGAAGAAGATGAGCCGGTCAACTTTAGTGCGGACGAAATGATTAACGATGATAAAAATAATATTATTACGGCCAAAGGCAACGTTGAAATCATATATAATGAAATGCGCCTGTTAACCGATAAACTTGTGTATGATGAAAATGCCGACACCGTTACGGCACTCGGAAATGTAAAGTTATATGCAGCAGACGGCTCAATCGTTGACGGCGACAAAATTGTGCTTTCCGACAATATGTCCGTCGGCGATATGTATAATATTAAAGCGTTCTTAAAAGACAAGTCTTACGTTACGGCCAAAAGTTTTCGCAAAAAAAACAATCACACTAAAGTTATGCGCAAGGCCTCTTATACGGCTTGTGACGTGTGTGAAGGCAAAAGCCCGTTGTGGCAAGTTAAAGCGCAAAAAGTTCAGCATAACGAAGACACGCAAAATGTCTATTATAATCACGCTCTGATTTATTTCAAAAAAGTGCCTATTTTTTATACGCCGTTTATGACACATCCGGACCCGACGGTTAAACGCCGTTCCGGTTTTCTTGCACCGAATATCGGAAGTTCGAGCTTTTTAGATGCCTATTTTCAGCCGCGTTATTTTTGGGCGGTGAATGACCAAACAAACGTTTTAATCTCACCGATTTTTTCATCAAACAAAAATCCGATATGGAACGGTGAGTTTTCGCACTATTTTTATAATGCGAACACTTCCCTTTCAGGTTCATACTTAAAAGATAACCAAAAAAAGCGTCCGAAGCACCGCGGAAACTTTATAGCCAAAGGGCGCTACGACATCAATGATTATTGGCGGCTGACATACGACTGGCGCTATGCATCGGATTATGTATATTTAAAAGATATGGGATTGCCGAATCAGGACGACGCTTGGCTAAACTCTTACATAAAACTCGAACGTTTTTCCGGCCGTGATTATGTGTCTATCAACGGTTATTATTACAAAATTTTGAGCTACAACCTACATCGCCGCAGTGTGAATCGGTTTCATGCGCTCGATTCTCAAAAGCCGACGGTAGCCCCGTTGATTGAAGCAGAATTTTATTCAGACCCTTTGATATGGGGTTCGCATTTTCGTAATGAGTTAACCACCGCCTCTGTTTATCATAAAAACGGTGCCGAAACACAACGCATTACCTCCATTAACGCTTGGGAACTTCCTTATACTTCCGTCTACGGTGAAAAATATCGCTTGGTCGCATCCGTTAAATCTGATGCCTACTATGTCAACCGCTACCCTAATGCCGAAGATGATACTTATACCGGCACAACAACGCGCTTTTTTCCGCAAGTCGGACTTGAATGGCGCTTGCCGTTTGTTCGCGCAACCGAATCATCTCGACAGATTATCGAGCCGGTTGTGGTTGCAGTTGCGGCACCGAACGGTGGCAATAAAATTGAAAAAATTCCGAATGAAGACAGCGAAGATGTGTATTTTGATGATACCAATGTTTTAGATTTGGACCGTTTTGCCGGTTACGACCGAAACGACACCGGCAGCCGTGTCAGCTATGGCTTCCGTTGGAACTCTTACGGTAATATCTTCGGCAAAACGTCGGCGTTTATTGCTCAAAGCTTGGAACAAGACGAACATTCGGTATTTTTGCAAGGTTTGGACAATGAAGACAATTCTCACGTCAGCGATTTTGTCGGTCGCATTAACGCTTCCCCGAATCAATATCTTGGCTTACAATACCGCTTCCGTTTAGACCGTAAAGACCTCGACGCCAAATACAGCGAGTTCAGCACGACGGTCGGACCTTCATTCTTAAAATTCAGCGCCTCATACATCTTTTTACAAGGTAACACACACTATTACAACTTATATTCCGAACGTAAAGAATTACGCACGGCAATCCGAGTAAATGTCAGCGAGAACTGGATGTTTTCTTTGTATAACTTGCAAGATTTAACAAAAAAATATCGTGGCAGACTTGAACACGGCGGAAAAGTGATATATGATGATGAATGTTTCAGATGGGATGTTAGTTTTAAGAAATATAACACAAATAACCCGAACTTGGATAATGATTATGAATACAGCATGACCTTTTATCTGAAAACAATCGGCAGTTTCAGTTCTTGATAACAACAGAGAGGGAAAAAGAAAAAGATGCAAAAATTAATATTGTTGGCAAGTATTGCTCTACTGTGTAACATAAATTCGGTTTTGGCACAACTGAATATGCAGCAACTGGATTCATCTATCAGAGCGGCTCAACCGAACACAAATTCGATTATGTTCCGCCGTAATGCCGAAGAATATCGCAATCTAACCGATGCGCAAAAGGCAGACATAGAAAAACAACGCGAGCAAATGCGCAAGCAGGCAGAAGAATATGCACGCAAAAGAGCCGAATACGAACGTTATCAGGCACAATTGGAAGCACAACGCCGCGCCGAAGAAGAAGCCGCGCGCAAACGTGCCGAAGAACTCAAGCCGATTACACTTTACGAGAACAAACTCAAAATTTATGCACTTGTCAACGGCGAACCGATTACCAGCAGCGATATGCAAAGCCGTATCAATGCCTTTATCTTAACCACGGGTATCCCGTATAACGCCAAAACCAAAACAATGATTACCAACCGCGTATTACAGGGTGCCATTGATGAAAAGCTCAAAATCCAAGAAGCCAAGAAAAACAACATCATTGTTTCACGCAAAGAAATCAATCAGGCCGTGCTGAATTTTGAAAAGGCCAACGGTATGCAACCGGGACAACTCAGACAAGCATTGGCTCAAGGTAATGTGCAGATGAACGTGTGGACAGGTCAAATCGAATCCGATTTAGCTTGGCGGAAACTTATTTCGCAACAATCACGCAGTTATATCAATGTCGGCGAAAATGATATTCAACGCGCCTTTGATGATATTCGCAAAGATATGAAAACCCAAAAATTTATGGTTTCGGAAATTGTGGTTAATAAAAAAGATGCTAAAGATTTAAGACCGCTGTCAGAAGTTTTGCGCCAAGATTCTCGTTTTGAACTTTATGCTATGCAATTTTCACAAAGCCCGAGTGCCGCAAACGGCGGTCACCTCGGTTGGGTCTTAAAAGGGCGTTTGCCGGCAACACTCGAAAATGCCGTTCTGAGCTTACAAGAAGGTGGTGTAACCGACCCTATTTTATACGGTAGTGATTACTATATCTTAAAACTCGAAAAAATCTTTAATCCGAAAACAGATACCAATAAATTGCCAAGCAAAAAAGAAGTGCGTAATTATCTTGAAAATAAAAAATTGGAAGAATACGCTATTAAATATATGAAAGATTTGCGTAACAAAGCATTGATTGAAAAGAAAATCTAATGATGGAATTGCCGAGTTTAAGAGATGTGGTGAATAAATATGAATTGATGGCAAAAAAATCTCTCGGACAGAATTTTTTGCTTGACCAGAATATTACCGATAAGATTATCCGCTTATCTCTTGAAGCGCAGCGTAAGCAAGACTTTAACACAGATGCGGTGTATGAAGTCGGCCCCGGACCGGGGGGCTTGACACGCGCTATTTTAAAAGCAAATCCGAAACGCTTAACTGTTATAGAAATGGATGCCCGCTGCATTCAAATTATGCGTGATATTCAAGAAGTTGTCGGCGACCGATTGCATCTTATTGAGGGAGATGCACTTCAATATGATTTTACGGCAGATGCGCTTGCCGATAAACATATTATCAGCAACCTGCCGTATAATATTTCCGTGCCGTTGTTGACAATGTGGTTGAAAAATATTCAGGCCTACCGCAGTTTAACCCTAATGTTTCAAAAAGAAGTCGCCGAGCGCATTGTTTCCGAACCGAACTGCAAAACATACGGCCGCATATCTGTTTTGGCGCAATTGACCTGTCGGGTAAAAGTTTTAATGAATCTTAATCCAAGTTGCTTTACGCCGGCACCAAAAATTTGGTCAACAGTCTTATTGTTTCTACCGCAAGAGAACACACCGGCACCGGAAACATTACGCAAAGTCGAAAAGCTGACCGAACTTGCTTTCGGACAGCGCCGTAAAATGATTCGCCAAAGTTTGAAATCCGTGCCGAATTTAGAAAAAATTTGCGCAGATTTAGATATTAAAACTACCGCACGCGCCGAAAATCTGACGCCGTATCAATATTTACAAATTGCGCAAAAAATTTAGCTAAAACTTAAATAAATAAGCCGCAAAAATAACCCACAAGCCGATTATAAACGTTATCATAAAGCTGATAAATGAGCGGCTTTCTAAATCGTATTTTTTGTTTTCAAGAATAACCGGTCCGTATTTATTGTCGAAATCGTCACTATTTTGCCGCAATAAATTAAGCAAATATGTGCCATAGACCAAAGTTGCAAACAATAACAATATCATATTGCGCACGCCTAAATTCCAACAAATAAGCGTTGCTAATGCCAGTGTCACAACCGGAGCCGTCCACCATCCGGACATTGAAATATCGTGCAACCGACGAGAGGCAGAACTTGCAGCCGGCAATAAAAAGTAGACGGCAAAAATATCAATAACCATTTTCGGTTCGGAAAGGAAGTAGCCGATAAGAGCCAACAACAAAAAAATCACCAGACTGACCGACTGAAATACCCAAAATTCATAACGTGTCGTGCGACCGTTAAAATCCGTTAAATGCGTTAAGGCATATGCCCAACATTTAAGCATACTCTTTTGAGTTGCTTGAGTTTCTGTTATCATATCGTTGTTTGTAATTTCTACCATTTTCTTTCTTTTATTTCATGATACAAGGCACTTCACAAACCGGAAATGCCTTGTTTCAACATTAAAATTATTTTGCCAATTGAGCTTGAACTTCGGCCGCAAAATCTTCTTCTTTCTTTTGCAGACCATCACCCAATTTATAGAACACATAGTCTGTCAACTTAATGTCGGCACCGCATTCTTTTGCTTTTTCGGCAATAATGTCTTTAACCTTTTTATCCGGATCCATAATGTAGTTTTGTTCTTCCAAAACAACTTCTTCATAGAACTTACGAATACGACCTTCAACCATTTTTTCAATGATAGCGGCCGGCTTACCGGAAGCTGCCGCTTGCTCGGTAAAAATAGATTTTTCGTGTTCAACTGCTGCCGGATCAACACTGGCGATATTGAGTGCAATCGGCTGAGCTGCCGCAATGTGCATAGCAATATGTTTTCCTAAATCAGCCAATTGTGCCTTGTCCGCTGTTGATTCCAATGCAACCAAAACACCGATTTTACCTAAACCGGTGCGTGCCGCATTGTGAATATAAGAGCAAACGGCACCATTATTTACGGCAATCACTTTTGCGCGGCGCAAATTCATATTTTCGCCGATACGCGCAATCATATCCGTCAAACGTTCACCGAATGTTTTACCGCTTGCGTCAACGGCATTTTTCATTGCTTCGACATCGCCGTTGTTGGCAAGTGCAACTTTAGCGGCATCTTCAACATAAGCTTGGAAAATATCATTTTTTGCAACAAAGTCTGTTTCCGAGTTGACTTCGACTGCAGCACCTTTGTTACCGTCAACATAAACGGCAACCAAACCCTCTGCGGCAATACGGCTTGATTTTTTCGCAGCTGACGCCAAGCCCTTTTTGCGCAACCAATCAACTGCCGTTTCCATATTTCCGTTTGCTTCAACCAAGGCCTTTTTGCAATCAAGCATACCGGCACCGGTTGTTTCTCTCAATTCTTTTACCATAGCGGCTGTAATATCTGCCATTATTTTAATTCCTTATACTTAAATTTCAACTTATTAAATTCGGCGCGGTCAGCCGATATAACCGCCGCGCCTTTTCAATTCATACCCAAATCGGCGTCGTCTGCTTATTCGGCAGAAGCTTCGGCTTCTTTTGCAACTTTGGTTTTGCGCGGTGCGCGTTTTTTCGAAGCTGCCTTTTCTTCGGCAACAGCGTCAGCATCTGCTACTTCCAAGCCCTTTGCCGCGATTTCGGCCGAAACACCGTCTAAAATAGCGCCGGATATCAAATCGCAATAAAACTGAATGGCTCTGATTGCATCATCGTTACCCGGAACCGGATAGTCAACTTCATTCGGATTAGCGTTTGTATCAACAATACCGACAACAGGGATACCCAATTTTTTAGCTTCTTTAACAGCCAAGGCCTCTTTCGGTGTATCAATCACAAACAATAAATCCGGCTGACCACCCATATCTTTGATACCGTTCAAAACAATCGCCAATTTTTCGCGTTCTTTTTTAAGGTTCAAAATTTCTTTTTTGGTGTATCCGTCGTATGCGTTCTTTTCTTCCATTTCGTTGAGCTTGTTCAAGCGCGTAATTGACTTATATACCGTTTTCCAGTTTGTCAACATACCGCCGAGCCAACGGTAGTTCACATAGTATTGACCGCATCTTTCGGCGCTTTCTTTAACGATTTCTTGTGCCTGACGTTTGGTCGCCACAAACAAGACCTTACCGCCTTGAGCCACAACATCGCGTGTTGCGTTCAATGCATTGTAAAGCATCGGATAAGATTTTTGCAAATCAATGATGTGAACATTATCTTTTTTGCCGTAAATAAACGGTGCCATTTGCGGATTCCAACGACGAGCGTGGTGTCCGAAATGCACGCCAGCTTCTACCATCTGACGTAATGTAAATGTAGGAATTGTCATTTTTTATATATCCTTTTCCGGTTAAACCTCCGCAGACTCTCGGCCTCTATCGGCACCGGAGCGAAAAATCGGCAAAACACCGAATTCCGCCTGTCTGCGTGTGTGTTGTTACAAAGCCGCACCATTGCGACTTCGGGCTATTTCTAACATATTTTTATGATTTTTCAAGTATTTTTTTATAAATTGATTAAAAAATTAAACTTTTGGCATAATTTTATCGCACCGCATTTCAAATACGCCACATTTTGACGCAATATTTGATTATAACATAATTGCAAACAAAATGAAGGAGTTTATAAAATGCGCGCACCAAAAAGAATAAAAGTTCATACCAAAGTATCAACCTTGGATAAATTTGAGGCCCGACAAAATCTCGGCTATATCTATAATATGTTACGAAATGTCGATTATGTTTCAGACAATCTCGATGATGTTAAGGATTGGGTGGTCAAAAAGGGCTTGCTTGCCGAAGAAGAAATCGTCTCTTTAGCTGAAACAGACCCGATTAAAGCGGCGCAAAAAATCAAACGCGCGGCCTTAAAACTCAAACAGAATCCGATTATGGCAGGCAATTTTGCCGTGAGTTGTTTGGAGCATAATCTGAATTTGTTGCAACAATTGTTCGGCTTAACCGATGACGAACGCAAATTTTTCGGCTTCGTCATGCGCGAAAAATGCGATGAATCACTTGGCCGAATCATCAGTATTACCCGCAAAAACAGCCGAGATTTATCAACACTTGACCGCGCTGTTTTTACCGGTATTGCTCCGAACAAAATTTATGATATGTGCCGACACGGCTCACGCTTGTATCAACTCGGGTTTATCGAAGGCGAATATGACGGCAACATTGATGTTACGCGCTTGGCACGAAATTATTATTTTCAACGCTTTGAAGACTTAGACCAACTGAAAACGTTTTTGTTGGGCAATCCGCAAAGCGCAAACCTAAAATGGAATGATTTTAAACATATCGAGCAGGCAACGGTCATTAAAAAGTTGCTCGGCGCTGCGCTCAAACATAAAACGAAAGGCATCAATATTTTGCTTTACGGCGAGCCGGGAACCGGAAAAACCGAATTTGCAAAAACCTTGGTGTCCGCACTATCGGCACAGCTTTATGCTTTGGGTGAAGACGATAATGCAATGATTGCCGATTACGGCGATTCTCGTTACCGTCAGTTACAACGGGCGCAAGTTATTTTGCGGGCGCAAAAAAATGTGTGTCTGATGATGGATGAAGCAGAAGATGTTTTGGGCACTTGTCACACATTTTACGCTAATCACAGAGAAGAAGAAATTACAAAATTACAGGTTAATCGCCTGCTTGAAACCAATCCGCAGCCGATTATTTGGATTTCTAACCATATTCGTTATATGGATAAGGCCTATCTGCGCCGTTTTACCTATGCTCTGCATTTTGAAACGCCGAAACCGGAAGTGCGCGCGCAAATGTGGCAAAAAAGCTTGTGCGAAAACCAACTTACGGCAAATGCGGAAATTGTGAAAAAATTTGCTAAAAAATATTCGCTCTCACCGGCTTTTATTGCTTCGGCGGCACGTTCAACAAAGCTCATCAACGGCAATTTGAAAGATGTTGAGCAAACGCTCGATGTGTTGCAACAGGCCTATAACAACGGTTATAAAATCAAAGAGGAAAAAATCGAAAACACAACAGAGTTTAATCCAAAACTCTTAAACACCGATACAGATTTAAATAAGCTTGCCGAACGCATTCTCTCTTTGAAAAAGATGAACTTTTCAATGTGCCTATATGGTGCTTCAGGGACCGGAAAATCGGCTTATGCGCAATATTTGGCCGAAAAACTGAACTTACCGGTTATAAAAAAACGCTGTTCGGATTTACTCAGCAAGTATGTCGGCGAAACCGAAGAAAATATCGCTGCCGCTTTTGCCGAGGCCAAAGAACGCGAGGGTCTGCTGATTTTTGACGAAGCCGACAGCTTTTTGCAAGAACGCAACAGCGCTTTTCGCAACTGGGAAGTAACGCAGGTCAACGAAATGCTGACGCAAATGGAACAACACAAATACCCTTTTATTTGCACCACCAACCTGATGGACCGGCTCGATAAGGCCTCTTTGCGCCGTTTTACTTTTAAGGTTCGCTATGACTATTTGACCGACGAACAAAGCCGTTTGTGTTTTGAGCATTTTTTCCATATCAAAGGTGTTGATTTAAGCTATTTACCGCAGTTAGCACCGGGCGATTTTGTCGTGGTGCGCAGCAAAGCGGAAATCTTGGATTGCCTTAATAACGCAGACGAACTCATTAAAATGCTTGAACAGGAACAACAAAATAAAATGCCAATCAGCCACCCTGTCGGATTTATTTAAGAGCGGACTTGAATTTTTTGAGCGATAACTGTAACATAACGGCAAAAGGAGAAAGTCGATGGCAAACTACGAAAAAATGTATGATATGATTGATTTGGCGCTGTGGATGCAAGAAGCCGGAGAAGGCGTGGCGCTTGAAGATATTATGCAAAAGTTTAATGTATCGCGGCGCACGGCCGAACGTATGCGTAACGCTTTATTGCTCTATTTTCCGCAAATGGAAGAAATTGATACGGGCGAACGCAAAAAACGTTGGCGTATTCCGCAACGCAGCTTGAACACCTTGTTGGCATTTTCACCGGAAGAATTGGCCGTGTTCAAAACCGCGATTGATTTGCTCAAGCAAAACGGCATCAAAGAAAAAGCAGACGTTTTAAGCAAAGTTGAGCTGAAATTGCGTAATTTGATTAAGCCGGAACAAAAAAATCGCATTGAAGTCGATGCCGAAGAAATGATGCTGTCCGAAGGCGTAATTTGCCGTCCGGGTCCGCACATAAACGTTGATTCAGGTATTATTCACAATATTCGGCAAGCCATTCTGAGCTGTCATCAAATAAAGATGGTCTATACCAAAAAAAACGGCACAACCTCAACATACACACTCGTGCCGTATGGTTTGCTTTATGGTCAGCGCAATCATTATCTGATAGCCAAGCACAGTGACGGTTATGACGGGGGCAAACCCCGCAATTTTTCGGTAACGGGCATTCAATCGGTCGAAATTTTATCGGAAACTTTCAACACGGATGGTTTTTCGTTAAAAAACTATGCCGAAGAATCGTTCGGTGCGTGGCACGAAGAACCGTTTGACGTCGAGTGGCTGTTTGATAAAGATGCGGCCGCCGAAGCCGAAAACTTTGTCTTTCACCCGAAACAAGAATTGATACATAATCCGGACGGCACACTAACCGTCAAGTTCCGTGCCGGCGGTCGGGTCGAAATGGACTGGCATCTTTATACTTGGGGCAAACACGTCAAGGTCATTAAGCCGGAAAATTGGGAAGAAATGCGACAAGTCTAAGCACCGTTTCTTCATTCATCTGTCGGCGTATCTTCGCCAACGATTGATATTGCTTTGACCGGACACGAATCGACCGCTTCATACACCTCATCGCGTTTATCTTCAGGTGTTAAGGCATAGACTTCCGAAATACCGTCGGCATTTAGCTGAAACACCTCCGGCACAATGCTGACGCAAAGTCCGCACCCGATGCACAAGTCCGGATTAACATACGCTCTTTTCATAACAACTCCTTTCGTTAAAAAATATCTAACGAAACATATAGTTTGCCGTTAATGATTTTCAAGAGCAAAAGATTTAGCGTCCGCGTGCGCCGGTGCGCACCATTGTGGTTCTGACTTGCATTCTGCGCGATGTCTTGGAATGACTGCGGACTTGTGTGCGTATTTTTTTAGATACCTGAGAAAACACCGAGTTAAGCGTATCTGCAAAATTTTTCCCCGATACGCATCCTTTAACCGTATCACAAATTGCTTTCGGATTATTTAAATCGCTTTCTTTTACCGAATAACTTGCCCCAATGTTAGCGGTCTCCAAATTAATCGAATTTTCACCTTCGCCGTTGAGCTGAATTGCTCCCAAAAACACTTGTGCGCGAATGTTTGCGCGTTTCTGTAATGCCGGAACGACCCTGCCGCGCGAACGAATAAACGACGCCAGACGTGTCGCTGCACGTTCTTGGGCAACCGGATTATCTTTCATCAAAGCAGACACCGTAAGTTCCATTGCCAAATTGGAACAAACCTGTTTTCTTTTATTATCCCCGGATTTACGAACAAGAAAATCCCCTAAACCAGATGAACGCAACACTTTCTGCTCATCTTGACTCATAAAATAAATTGCCGGAATATCTTTAGAGGTTAAAATATGCCCGTCAACAACTATGCTACCGTTAGCTCTTGCCAACAATTCTCCGACTTTTTGCTGTTGAATATTTTTAAGTTTATAGTATGAAGGAACATCTGATGCCGTATAGGTATAATCCGTAACATATCCCTGATAACGAATTGTGCTGTCATTAACTTGCGCCGGATTCCATTTACTCTGAAATGGCAACACAGCCAACGAAGCACCCGATGAATCCGGCACCATTTTCAGCGCAGACGTTAATTTAAGAACCTCCTCGCGTTGTTGTTCATCCAAAATTTGAAACTTTTCATTGTAAGTAAGATTTAGGACATTACCTTTTATGATATGCGTATTCGGGTATGTTTGTTGTAAAACTGCTCTGACTGATACATCCAAATTACGCCATTCCGGAATATCGTCTAAAGTCCAAGTTTGGCCGTTATAAGTAATGCTTTCATTTTTATTTTGTATTTTGTGCGCAACATCTTGTCTTTGTTTTTCAGACATATTTTGCACCACAGAATCATATTCTTTATGGTTAATGAAAACACCGGCGCCGGCATTCCAACACAAATCACAAACCGCAATTTTTTGTTCGTCATTTAATTCTGTAAAACTCGGAAAATATTTTGCAATAATCGGCGCAACTTTGTTAGAAAAATAGCTGGTAAAATAGAGTTTTAATTCAGCTTCATCTTTTATTCTGTCACCGCGACGAATTGGTCTGCCGTTCGGATGTGTTGTATTACCGAAACCGATTGTCCACTTTCGGGCAACTCTGTCAAAATATGCGTTCATTTTTATGTTTTCAAAATGTGCGATAAAACGCATCGCATTTGATGCAACCCCCATAAAACTTTGTATAATTTTTTCCGACAATGCACTATCTAATTTTTCAACACCGGCAACAATCTGATTTGTCTGTTGCTTCTGCAACTCATCAAAATCAACAATCGAATCTTTCGCCGTTGCTAATCGAGAACCTTTGACAACTTCAATGCTATCCTTTTGATTTTTCATATCGGTAGTTTGCGCCTTTGTTCTCCAACAAGCCACCGTTGCCAATGTTAATGCCAAAAAAGTTTTATACCCGAAATTCATATCCCTCTCCTCTTTTGTCAAATTTACTACTATTTTTTAATAAATGCAAGTATTTTTCTTGTTTTTTCAAAAAATATCTCCTTGAATTTCAGAAAAATGTTTTTTATAAATATAATGTTTGATTTGACGGTAAAAAGAGGGATAAAATGAGCTTAACAGACATCAAAAATTCTATTCGCAACATTCCGGATTATCCGAAGCCGGGAATACAATTCAAAGACATTACGACAGCGATGAAAAATCCGGCAATTTTTAAGGAGATTATCGATGAGATGGCGGCGCATTTCGCCGAGCAAAATATTGACTATATCATCGGAATCGAAGCACGCGGATTTATTTTCGGCGCAGCTTTGGCTTATCGGCTCGGATGCGGTTTGGTGCCGGTGCGCAAATCGGGAAAACTTCCGGCAGATACCATTACCGAGGAATATGCGTTAGAATACGGCACGGATAAGCTTGAAATTCACAAAGATGCGCTCAAAAAGGGCTCTCGTGTCGTAATTGTCGATGATTTAATCGCCATCGGAGGCACGGCTAAAGCGGCGGCAAATTTGGTGCAAAAACTCGGGGCAAATGTTGTTTCGTTTGCGTTTGTGATTGAATTGACCGCTTTAAATGGTCGCGAAAAATTACATAATATTGCCGATGTTTATTCGCTGGTACAATTTTAATGCACGAAAAATATTTACAAACAACAGCGCAAAAATCTGTTGCCAAACGCAAAAAAAGTTTGTATATAATGGCCGTGGGGCATTTTTAGCTCGCCCTTTGAATTTTAATTTAGCAAAAAATTGAATGGATTTATATGAAAAAAATCAATAATAACAATAAGTTTCGCGGCAACGCCGTGTATTCCTTAAATTATAAATTTGACAGCGTTTCTCCGGCCGGAAAATGCAGCGGCACCGCTCTCGATTTAATCAAACGTTATAATGAACTCGCCAAAGAAGCGCAAAATAACGGAGATTATGTAGGAATGGAGGTGTTTCGCCAATATGCTGAACACTATCGCAAAATCGTGACCGAAATCAATGAACGCAAGTATCAATCGCGTGAGCAGCAAAATGCTAATAACACACAAAATGAAAACAGCGAATCGGCACCGGTTGCCGATAACGGTTTGGTAGAAACAGAAAGTGCCGCACCGGCTCCGAGTGCACCTGCCGAGCCGACCGAAAACACGCCGACACCAACAGAAAAACCGCAAGTGCGCCGTCGCCGCAACTTTACGGTGGTAGAAGTCAGCGAACCGGAAAAAACGCCGGAAGAATCCGTAGCACAAACAGAAACAGAAGCAGAAACTGCAACAAAACCGCGTCGTCGGCCGTATGTGCGTCGCACAAAGACAGCGGCGGAAACCGCGGAAGCATAATTTTGGTGCATTAAACCATGAATAAGCTTGAACTCGCACGGCAAATTGCCGCAACCGAAGATGTATCAACACCGCCAAACAGCATTGTGCTTTACAGCATCAGCTACCAACCGACCGACGCCAACAAGCGTGCGGCTCTAAAGTTTATTGCCGAACACGCCGGAAGTTATACGCTTGATGATACGATTTGCGGCAAAAAACTGATGGCTCTCGGTTTAGAGACGGGAAACGATAATCCGCCCGCCGAGCTTTTGCAAATATGGGCAACGGCTTCACGTCGTTTTATTTTAGCCGCTTTCGGCAACGTAACGGCGTTTGTTGATAATGCCGATAAGCGCAGCACTTTTGTTTCGGTTGAATTGCCTCTGATTTTGCAAAATGATAAAATCTCGTTGATTAACGGTATCGATAAATTTGAATTTGCAAAACGTTTTGCATAAAAAAACGGCCGTCAGATGTGCCAAAAAGCACAATCCGAAGCAGCCGCTCAGAAATTTGCATAAACAACTTACGCCATAGACTTGTTATATTCTTCTAAAATATCGGCAACGGTGCCGTAATTGAGAACCCTTTTCTCGAAAATATAGGGAATTTCGATATTGTGATCTTGTTCAAGTTGTATTGTGAGTTCCAACAAGTCCAAACTATCCAATCCCAAATCCTCTTTCAAAGTGCACTGTGCAAATGCTTCATCAGGCATCTTGGTCACATTTTCTTCATTTTCAGAAAAACTTGTTTTGCTAATCGCTTGGCGAATGTCATCTAAAGTCAGTTGTTTTTTCATCTGCTACACAAAAATTTTAAGTTAATAAAAATATTTTCATTATGTCTTTTCGCGCACATTGTATGATTTTTACATACTTATGTCAATATTTTTTTGCTGGACTTTTGCGTAATTAGTTCTTATTTTATTGGTTAGGAAATAATTATAGAAAGGAAATTGAAATGGCTCAAAAAGAAAAGAAAACACCAGAAGTCAAATCGGAGAAAACTTGTAATTGCGGACCGGAATGTCAATGCGGCTGTAATGAAGGCAAAGAATGCACTTGCGGAAACGGCGGTTGCGGCGGTAAATGCGACTGTGGTTGTGGTTGCGGTTGCGGCGGTAAATGCGGTTGTGGTTGTGGTGGCGGTTGCGGCAAACATTGCGGCAAAAAGCTGTTTGTTTTACTGGTAGTGTTCTTAGCCGGTATGGGCTTTAACGCACTGTTGCACGGCTGTTGCGGCCGTTGCCCGAACAGAGCTCCGCAAAATGCACCGATGATGCAAGCACCGAAGAATAGCAGTGCAATGCCGATGTTCACAGACAGTGCCGGCACGGTTATTATCATCAACGCAGCCGACGGGCATGCCGATATAAGGCACAATCCGAAACACTTTGATAAACATCATAAGCATAAAAAAGAAATGCAAAATCCGCAAACAGACAAACCTGAAATGCGCAAGCCGCATTTTTCCGGCCATGTGTCGTCAATCCGTCCGCTTTCAGCTCAGCCGAAAGCTCAAAACGAAGATAAAGATGACGACAAATAATCGCGACAATCATCTGTTTTGCTCAAGCAAAAAACAAAACCTCTGCAGACCGTTGTCGGCAGAGGTTTCGTTTTAGTCGCATACATAATAGCAAGTCGCACGCTCGGCGCATAGTTCCGCATATTTTTGCAAATCGTCTTGTGACCATTGACCATTGCACAACATCATTCGTTTGCGCTCAAGCACCAACATTTTGTAATTAACATGGTTCAAGCGTTTCAACATTTTTTGCGCCACTTTCAGCTTTTTAATGTCATCCACAAATTCAACGGTGTAAAGACAATCTTTGTGACAACGAATAAAATCCGGCAGAGAATTATTTAAATAATCATCCGGTATGCGTTCGATATACACATTGGCATACAGCACATCTCCGAAGCGCGTGTCAATCAAGCATCTCTCTTGCGGGTCGACATACACGGCGTTATGCGTGCTTGCGCGAGCGTCATCGATATTATCTTCTTCATCTTCGGCTTTGCGCATGGTATCGTGCCACTTTAAGTTCCTCACGATAATCCCGCTCTATCCGCATACGTTTTTCGGCGCACAAAAAAAATACAGCTGTCAGGAACTTTACCTTTTGCAATTCTGCCTCATTTAAAAAATAAGGAGAATAATAAGAAAATCCCAAAACAGTGCGTTCTTCGCCCGAAAGTTTGGTTTCTGCAGTTTCCGCCTGACGCAATGCTTCATCAATCCCCTTTAAGCCGCAATCCGGTAAATATGTATCAACCAATTCTCAAAAATTCAGCTTACCGGAGTTTTCCGAATCACGTTGATGCACTGTTGTCTCAAGTATCAGTGAAAAATTACGTTTCAGCAACATTTGCTTATGCGCAATCTTTGCATACAACTTGTGATATGTATCATCAAGTTCCCGAGTCAATTCCGGCAAAATGATAGTTTTAATGATTCAACTTAACAATTTTTTATTAAGCTGATTAAAGCATAAAAGCCCGATAATGTAACGAATTATTCTTCGGCCGCAAAAATTTTTTCTTGAATAAATTGCAGCAACTTATCCGGTTTATCCCACACCACCGCAACTTCGAGAACATTTATATTGTTATGATACAGTGTCGGTATTTTCACAAAATCTTTACCTGTTGTATAGACTTCGGCATTTAACTCTTTGGCTCGTTGCAAAATCTGCTCGATTTCTTCTTTTTTATAAAAATGATGGTCCGGAAAATCAATCGTTTCAACCACATTAAAGCCCTGTTGTTGCAGCGTATGATAAAACTTTTGCGGGTGACCGATACCGGCAAACGCCACAACATCGGCATTACCGACTGTCGTCTGTGTCGGCTCGGTATGCCCGAAAAACACCGGCAACTTTGTGCGCTCGGCTAACCCGTGTTTATCTTTACCCAAAATAATCAGCGCATCGGCACGTTTAATCCCGTTTTCAAAAGTCTCTCTGAGTGGTCCGGCAGGAATAATCCTCCCGTTACCGATACCGTAATGCCCGTCAAACACCAAAAACGACAGGTCTTTGTATAGCGTCGGATTTTGAAAGCCGTCGTCCATAATCACCACATCGGCTCCCTCACGCACCGCCATTTGCGCACCGGCGTAGCGGTTGGCATTTACGACCACAGGCGCTTGTTCCGCCAGTAAAAGCGGCTCATCGCCGACATCCTGCGCCGTGTGTTTTTTGTTGTTGACCAACACATTTTGCAATCTTCCGCCATAACCGCGTGTCACAAAAATCGGATGATGCATTGCGGTTGTCAGCATTTTAGCCACCGAAATCGCCACCGGCGTTTTACCGGTTCCTCCGGCGGTTATGTTTCCGATGCAGATAACAGGCACTTCGGTTTTTTGTGATTTTTTGATTTTAAGGCGCAACGCAGTTGCCAAGCCGTATAACTTTCCCAAAGGTGTCAACATTTTGGAAACAAGCGAGTTTGATTGCCAATATTTAGGAGTCTTCATTGACCATATATCCTTGAATTTTTTCAACAATACCGTCCAAAACTTTGGCCTCGCCGGTTGCCCAATTATACGCTAAACTGCGCTTTGCCTCAAGCAATTCTTTGTTGGTCAAAAGTTGGTCGACCATATCAATCAATTCCAAAACATCGTTGACCTGAATAACACCGTCGGCGTGTTTGGCGCGGTTCATTGCGTCCGTAAAGTTATGCATATGCGGTCCGACAATCACGGCATCACGGCAACGCGACGGCTCCATAAAATTCTGTCCGCCGTGCGGAATAAGCGACCCGCCGATAAACACAATCGGCGCGATTTCATACCAGATTCCCATTTCACCGATGGTATCTGCCACATAAACATCGGTTTTCGGCGTAATCGGTTCTTTTGCCGAACGCAAAGCTACATTCAAACCATAATCCTGTTGCAATTTTTCCTTAATCTCCGCTCCTCTGTTCGGGTGCCGCGGCGCGATTAAGGTTAGCAAATTTGGGTGTTTTGCCTGTAATTCTTTCAAAAAGCGGCCGATTTTAAACTCTTCGTCGTTATGGGTCGAACTCACGAGCCACAGAGGACGCTCTCCGATTTGTTCAAGCAATTCCGCCTTTTTCTCTTGGTCTACCGGTATCGGCAAGCCGGCATACTTCAAATTACCCAAACACATCGCATCTTTTGCCCCTAAAATACGCAGACGATACGCATCTTCTTCTGATTGACCGAGACAAGCCGTAAAACAGTCTAAAAGTTCTTTGATAATGTAATCAAACTGTTGCCAACGCTTGAATGATTTATTTGAAATCCTCCCGTTAATCAAAATCAGCGGAATATTTTTGCGTTTGATTGAAGATAACATCGCCGGCCAAAACTCCGATTCAAACCATAAGGCGATTGTCGGCTGCCAGTGGCGCACAAAACGCGTTGTGAACACCGGATTATCTATCGGCAAATATTGATGAAACGCACGTTCCGGCAAACGCTTGGCCATAACTTCGGCCGATGTGGTGGTGCCGGTTGTAACCATAACATGGACGTCAGGATAAAGTTCAAGCAACCGATTTATTAGCGGCAACATAGAAATCGATTCCCCCACAGACGCACCGTGCAACCATATCAAGCGCCCTTCTGGACGTTCTTTATTCGGGCGCCCGACGCGCTCATTAAAGCGTTTTATATCTTCTTTGCCGATTTTTTTGCGTTTATCAATATATCTCCGAATGGCAATCGGATATAAAATACGAACTAAAGTGTTATAAATTCCTATGAACATTTATTTCCCTTTTTCTCTCTTTTTTTGCTTTTCTTTTTCTTCTAACGCAATTTGTTTGCGGCTTTTCTTTGGCACTTTACCCTTTTCGATATAAGGCAAACCCATTTTTCTATCAAGCTCCCAAGTTAGTTCGTTGAGCGTATTTTCCACTTTTTTCCGATATTCTTCCAATTGTTCCGGCGTTGCATCCTGCGGAATAAAAATCGGCTCGGTAATAGCATACATTCCTTTATGAAACGGCAACGGAATCAACATATTATCCCAGCTTTTCGTCACAACAATCGAACCGGCGATGCTGTATGTAATGCCTAAAATCGGCTTACCGGATTTTTGCGCATAAAAAATCGGGCTCATCGTCAACTCCATACTCGGTCCGCGCGGTCCGTCCGGAATAATCGCGATACTGTTTCCGTCTTTTAAGTTTTGCATTAGTTGAAGTGCGGCTTCTTTCGCGTGTTTATCGCTTGAGCCGCTGACATGCCCAATACCGAATTTTTCTAAAATATACATTATCATCCGTCCGTCACGATGTGGCGAAACAAGAGCATTGAGTTTGCTGGTTTTATTCCAAAAATACGGCATCATCAGCGTGCGTCCGTGCCAGCCGATTACGATGATACTGCCATTGTTTTTTATGGCTTCATAGGTTTCTTTTACACCGGTAACAGACTGCCAACGCGTCGTTAAACCTACAAATTTAAGATAGTAATAAGCAAGGCTGCCGATAAATTTTTCGGCGGCCGGAGATTTAAGTATGTTCTTCAACCATTGTATTTTCATATTTCCTTCACGTTCTTTATCATACAGTGTTTTTTTGTAATTACAATCAGAAAAGCGCAAATATTAGGTATTTTTTTGTAATTTTTATGGTAAATCATAAAAAAACAACAGGAGTTATCCGAAAATGAAACCACACTATTTAACAAAACCGCAATTTGCGACCGAATTGGAAAAATGCTTAAAATGTCCGACAAAACCTTGTGAAAAGGCGTGTCCCGTTCATTGTTCACCACACGATTTTATTGCCGCAGCCCAAAAAGATGATATTGCTCAAGCAGCTGATTTGATTGCACGGCAAAATCCGTTAGGTGAAGTATGCGGCCTTATTTGTCCGGATAAATTTTGTATGAATGCCTGCTTGCGTTCTCATATTGATGCACCGATACGCATTCCACCGGTGCAGGCGGAAATTATGCGCCGTGCGCGCGAAAACAATCTGCGCACACCGTTGCAATATGCACCGTTTAATGGTAAGCGTGTTGCGGTTATCGGCTTAGGA
Source organism: uncultured Alphaproteobacteria bacterium (assembly GCA_945835885.1). Lineage (GTDB taxonomy): Bacteria > Pseudomonadota > Alphaproteobacteria > RF32 > CAG-239 > RUG410. Next base: position 1,664 of record CAMAJR010000019.1, on the reverse strand, counting down.
CCGAGTGGTATTGCCGCCGTATTTGAACTGACAAAGCTTGGTTTTAAGGTTACGGCATTTGAAGCGGCAAATACCGTCGGCGGTGCGCTGAACTTAATACCAATGGCACGTTTGCCTCGAGAAATTATTGCGCACGAGTGGCAATATTTAGCGCAAAATCCGCTGGTCGAAACGCATTTCAAAACAACGGTTGCTGATTATCCGGCACTGTTGCAACAGGGATTTGATGCGGTTATTGTGGCAACAGGCGAGCAAAAAAGCCGTTCTCTCGGGATTACGGGCGAAAGCTTAACGATTGATTATACCGAATACTTAAAAAATCCGGAAAAATATGCAACAACCGGCAATGTTGCCGTTGTCGGCGGCGGAGCGGCGGCAGTTGATTGTGCCAACACAGCGGCAGAAAGCGGAGCCGCCAATGTTGAAATGTTTGTGCGCCGACGTTTAAGTGATATGCGAATCACGGTTGCAGAAAGATATTCTTTGTTGCAAAATCAAGTGAATATTACCACTATGACACGCGTGACAATGGTTGTAAAATCGGACGACACATTAACGGCCTATACTTGCAAAACACAGTTTAATGCCGACGGACGCCTCGAAGATGTGCCTCAAAGCGAAATTGCACGCGGTGGATTTGCACTGATTGTGCTTGCACTCGGCTCAACACGGGCGGAAGATTTGCAACCTACAGAAAATATTTTTTATGCCGGCGATATTGTAACCGGCAGCTCCACCGCCGTCGAAGCACTTGCCTCGGGCAAACAAATTGCACAAGAAGTTGCAAAAAGAATCGGCACAGAAAGAACAAATACATAGAATTTACTTACGTTTTATCGGTAATTGTTTAATATGTTTTTTGTCGGCGAGAGGTCGTCGACGGAGTGTCGAAACTCCTCTCTTGAAAATAACTCCTCATAAATGGGGAGCTGGTTGAATATATTGAATAAATCAGACAGGAGTGAGCTTGCAATTTTCGAGATGAAAATAGTGTTTAACAAATATAAAGATTATGTTTGTATAATAACAATATTGGAAAGTTTTGAGAGGTAATGATGCAAAAGGCACTTTTAATAATTGATGTTCAAAAATCAGCTGTTGTTAAGCCGGAAATTGCGCAAAATATTGAAAAATTACAATATGCGTATGATGTCGTTTTTGTTTCTAAATTCATCAATCAAAATTCGCCATTGTTAAATTTATTGAATTGGTCCGGTTATGACGATGAAAAACTTGCTTTTAAACCAAAGAATGATGCATTTATATACACTAAAACCGGTTATTCTTCGTATTTGCCGGAAATGAAAGAGTTTGAAGAAATACATATTTGCGGATTTGATACGGATGCCTGCGTTTATAAAACCGCAATGGATTTAGCTGAAATCGGGGTTCGTCCGGTTGTTTTGAAAGATTATTGTTTTAGCGCCAATCAAGAATTTCATGATATGGGTATGAAACTTTTAGAAAGAAATATCGGGATAGAAAATATTAAATAAATAACTTCGGGGTGTTAGGAATCGGAGGTTGATGTAACTTTTGTTTTTGAATAATAGAAGTTTTTTCTTCCCTATATAAGCGATTTTGGCTTTGATATTATAAATTATTGTTGATTCTTAATATATACTCTTTTATATTAAAGGAACAGAGAAAAATAAACATAATGA
>CAMAJR010000018.1 GCA_945835885.1 uncultured Alphaproteobacteria bacterium | reverse complement strand
ACAATACTTCTGATTTTAGTCCAGTATTTTATTAATTTTATTGACGGATAATCAGAGATGTTATTCAACATAGACCGAAATAATTTACGCTTGTGTATGCGTTTTACGACGCGTGCTTTGATTCTGTCATTACCTTTGGCTGCACTTTTTTTCAGTTTTGTTTATTTGGAACTTGTGCCACCGTTTGGAGCCGGACTTTGTTTTTTGGCTGCGCTCGTATCGAACATTTTTTTAATTTTTCCGATTAGTTCAGAACTTAATACGTTGCGCAAATATATTGCTTCTTTGGCTCAAGGCGAAACCGATTATCAGATGGATTTATCCGACAAAGATACGCGCGACTTAGCCAAAGCCATCAGCACGATTCATAAATTATGGCTGTCTAAAACGGACACTTTAGAAGCTCAAACATTGTCTGACGCCGCCGTATTCGATACGTTGCCAGACCCTATTTTGATGCTCGACAGCGAAGGTAACATCACCAACACCAATTTAGCGGCCAAAAAAATGCTCGGAAACTCCGTCGTTTCGCATAGCATTGACCGCATTTTTTCAACCAATATTTTTATTGCCTCCGTGGAAAAAGTTCTAAAAGGTAAGAATGATTCCGAAAGCGTTATCTTTCACGCACCGGAATATAATAACAGGCAAATTTACGCGCACATATCCGGTCTGCCGGGTGAGCTGCGCGGGCGTGCCGTTGCGGTTGTTTCGCTATATGATGTCAGCAAGGCCCTGAGTTTGGAAAAAATGCAATCCGATTTTGTAGCTAACGCCAGCCACGAACTGCGCACGCCGCTTTCGGTCATATCCGGTTTTATCGAAACCCTGCAAACCACCGCACGCGATGATACCGATGCTCAAGATGTTTTTTTAGCCATTATGAAAGAACAGGCAGAATATATGTCTAATCTGATTGAGGACTTATTATCACTTTCGCGACTTGAAATGGGGCAAGACAAAGAGCTTAAAGACAAAGTTGACTTGCATGAAGTTATGTATGACGTAACGCAAGCCCTGAAGTTAAAAGCATTTCAGCATTCGGTTAATATTGTTGTCAACGAATTAAATCGCATTCCGAAAATCATCGGCGACAATCAGCAAATTCATCAAATCGTGCAAAATTTATTGGATAATGCCATTAAATATGCACCGGAAAATTCCGAAGTGAAGGTTGAGCTTAAAACCGTGCCGGAGATTCCGTCCGCCGGTCAAAGTGTGGCGCAAGGTCGTGCCGTCAGTATTGCATTCAACAACAAAGGTCAAAAAATCAACAAAGAAGATTTAGCGCGTCTAACGGAAAAATTTTATCGTATGCAAGTGCATAAAGATATGAAAATCAAAGGAACCGGCTTAGGTTTGGCCATCGCCAAACAAATCGTGTTGCACCACCGTGGCAACCTGACCGTCAGTTCTACTGCTTATAACGGCAATACGTTTACGGTTTATTTGCCGATTAAACAAAAATAAATGACGAGATAAATTGCATCATAACATCGTCATTTGGCAAAGTTTATAAAAATTATGAATATATTATTAAAAAATTTTACAAATTATGAGAACAAGAAAAATTATTTCCGTTTTAAGAACCATCGTTGAACGTATCGTTCTGATTATGGCTGTTCTGGCAATAGCTGTTTGTCTTTTGCAACAGTATGCGCTATGCAATTTCGCTTATAAATGTTGGCCGATTGGTGTTGCCTTTATGGTATGCTATACCGTTCTGACTTTTTGCGAAGATTATTTGAACAACCGGTTTATTCATCACGGATTCCGTTAAAATCCGCTCAAAGCAAAAACCGTCAGCATTCCAAAAGCTGACGGTTCTTGTTTTTTATCCGTATGTTTTTCGCAACTTGGCTCCGAATTTGGCTAACCGCAAAAAAGTATAACTTGCAACCTCATCTGCCGGAAAATTCGTGGTTTTACAATCACGCTCACAATCATAAAGCATAGACAATGCGCTCAATAATTGTTCTTTGTTCCACATTCTGAGTTGCTGTAAAAACGACGGTTCGCGATAAAACATCAGTCTAAGCGGCGCAACCGCTTCTTTAATACTTTTACCGGCAGCCATTTTTGCCGTGCATTCAAGCAACTTAGCAAAATGATACGCCGTTACTCGCACTAAAGTTGCCGGCTCTTCTCCTTCTTTCAACAACCGGTCAAAAATATCCAGCGTTTTTTTAATTTCACCTCCGGCAACATAATAACACAAATCTTCCGTGTTAGCACCGGCTGTATCGCATACGGCTTGTTTCACATCCTCAATCGTTACCGTTTTGCGCTCGCCGAGATACATTTCAAGTTTATCAATTTCACTTTGATTCACACGTTTATCCGGTGACAGCCGCGCACCCAATACCTGCAGGGTCGCATTATCTGCCGATAAGCCCTTTACCTTAAGCATTGTTGCCGCTTCTTGCATAATATCTGCTTCGCGATCCTCATAACAACCGACTGTCAGAATATCACGCCGTTCCTTTGCCCAAGTAATAAGTGCGGATTTTGTATTATAGGTTGAGGAATTTAAAATCAACAAATTCTCAGACGGTGTTTCCGGCAACATGGCCTTAAGCATCGGTGTTAAATTATTATCCGCACCCTGCACCACAATCACACGCCGTCCGCCCATAAGCGACTGAGCGTGAAATTCAGCATAAACCTCCCCACCGTCTTTGGAAACATTTTCCATTTGCAAAATACTGTATCGAAACGCATCGTCGGTTGAACCGCATACCGCCTCGGCGCATTTTTTTTGCAACATTGACATTTCACCTTCGTTGTTACCGAACAGCACAACGCATTTTACGGCCGAATCCGGACTTTTGCAAAAACTCTCGAATTGCGCCGGCTTAAAATTCATTCGGATCTCCGCGATTGGTCTTAACCGAGTGGAAATAAGCGCCGATTCTGAGTGCAATATCGTTTGCTAAAATTTTAGCACCGTCTTTTTCGATTTTTTTCTTATCCATTGCTGTCGAATACGGATTATCCAACAAATCGTAGCTCAAAAATACCCAAGTATCACCTGAAACGAGATGTCCCTTTTCTCTGCTCCACAATTCGTATTTAATGGTATAGCGCACTTTTTCGCGCGTTGCGGTAATATCGTTACGCAAGGCCTGTTGCGTTGTGTGAGATTGCACCGGTTGCAATTTTAAGAAATACTGCGCTTCTTTCGGCGTGCCGCGCGGATTAAACAAATCAATCAATTCATTTTTAATCAGCTGCCCGATTCTGTCCGTAACCGATTCAATCTTAATTTGCGCCATTTGATTAACAATATCGGTGTTGAATTTATCATTATAATACCACATATCGTTATCTGACGTTCTTTCTACATACAGCGGTTCAAACCCGCAGGCGTTCAACCCGCAAACTGCAATAGACAGAGCAAATATATTTTTAAGTTTTTGCAAATTTCACATTCCCACTACAATATTAACGATTTTGTTTGGTACCACAATTACTTTTTTGATTGTTTTACCTTCGAGTTGACGCGCCACATTTTCAAGCTTTAAGGCCTCTGCCTCAGCCACATCGTTGGCCGCGTCTTTGGCAATGGTAATCGTTCCGCGCATTTTACCGTTCATCTGAACACCGATAGTAACCACATTGTTTTCGGCCAATTTGGCATCACCGACCGGCCATTGTTCCGTCAGAGCCAACGTATTGTGTCCCAAACGCGCCCACATTTCTTCCGACAAGTGCGGCGTGAATGGTGACATCAGTTTCAACAATGTTTCATACATCGTTGCCGGAATTTTTTCCATATTACCGAGATAATTGACATAAGTCATCAACGCCGAAACCGCCGTATTGAACTTCATTTGTTCAATACGCTCGCTCACATCAATAATGCAACGGTGCATTACACGCAAATCTTCGGTGCTCATCGGCACATCTGTATCGGCATAAACTTTGGCAAACAAACCATAGACACGGCTGACAAAGCGATAAACGCCGTTCAAACTTTCTTCCGACCAGTTTGCCACTTGGTCAAACGGACCGATAAACATTTCATACAAACGGAACGTGTCAGAACCGTAATTTTCGACAATTTCATCGGGATTAACCACATTACCGCGCGATTTACTCATTTTTTCGCCGTCCGAGCCCAAAATCATACCGTGCGAAGTGCGCTTTTGATACGGTTCCGGCGTCGGCACATAACCGCAATCATACAAAAACTTATGCCAAAAACGAGAATACAGCAAGTGTAACGTGGTATGCTCCATACCGCCGTTATACCAATCAACATTCATCCAATATTCAAGTGCTTCTTTAGAGGCAAATTCCTTATCATTGTGCGGGTCGCAGTAACGCAGAAAATACCACGACGAACCGGCCCAGTTCGGCATCACATCGGTTTCACGACGCGCATGACCGCCACATTTCGGGCAAGTTGTGTTCACCCATTCGGTTGCGTTTGCCAACGGGGAATCTCCGTTATCGTTCGGACGATAATCCGGCACATCCGGCAGTGTCAGCGGCAGTTGGTCTTCCGGAATCGGTTGCCATCCGCAATGTTCGCAATAAACCATCGGAATCGGTTCGCCCCAATAACGTTGACGTGAGAACACCCAGTCGCGCAGTTTGAAGTTCACCTTTGCGTGTCCGAAACCGTGTTCTTCGGCATACTTAATCGCCGCAGCCATTGCTTCTTTTTTATCCATACCGTCCATAAAGCCGGAATTGATGTGTGTTCCGTCTTCTTCCCACGCTTCTTTACTGATATCGCCACCTGCCAACACTTGAATAATCGGCAAATTAAACACTTTGGCAAAATCGTAATCGCGTTGGTCGTGCGCCGGAACCGCCATAATCGCGCCGGTCCCATATCCGGTCAACACATAATCGGAAATAAATACCGGAATCAACGTGCCGGTATATGGATTTTTCGCTTTAATTCCTTTCAGCTCGACACCGGTCTTGGTAGTATCGGCCGTGCGCTGCAATTCGGACTTTTTCGCCGTTTCATCCACATAATTTTGCACTTCCGATGCATTTTCAAACTTACTCATCAGCTCTTGCACAAATTGATGTTCCGGTGCCATAACGCAATAGGTCGCGCCGAAAATTGTGTCCGGACGCGTGGTATAAACAACCATCTTTTTCTCTAAACTTTTGCCGTTATTATCGGTTAATTCAAATTCAAGTTCAGCACCTTCGGAACGCCCTATCCAGTTGACTTGCGTTGATTTTACGCGGTCAATAAAATCAACCGTTTCAATATCGTTAATCAAGCGGTCGGCATATTTGGTAATTGCCAACATCCACTGTTCTTTATCACGGCGAACAACCTCGGCACCGCAACGTTCACAATGCCCATTGACAACTTCTTCGTTAGCCAAACCGACTTTGCACGACGGACACCAGTTAATCGCCATTTTATCTTTGTACGCCAAACCGTGCTTCCAAAATTGGATAAACATCCATTGTGTCCATTTGTAATATTCCGGATCGCATGTGTTGAAACATCTGTCCCAATCAAAGCTGAAGCCGAGCGACTTGAGCTGACGGGTAAAGTTAGCAATGTTTGCTTTGGTGGAAACAGCCGGATGCACACCGGTCTTTATGGCATAATTTTCAGCCGGCAGACCAAAAGCATCAAACCCCATCGGATAAAGCACGTTATAACCCTGCATACGCTTTTGACGAGCCACAACGTCAAGCGCCGTATAAGAGCGCGGATGCCCGACATGCAAGCCGGCACCCGACGGATACGGAAACTCGACCAAAGCGTAAAACTTCGGCTTGTTGCGGTCTATTTCAACCTTATACGTTTTCTCGTCTTCCCAAATTTTCTGCCATTTTTTCTCAATGGTTCTGAAGTTGTAACGTTCCTCATTTTGCCAATCCTGGCGCCATTCTTCCCAAGTTTCTTTTCCGTTATATCGTGCATTTCCCGACATTGTGTTTTCCCTTTTATCTTTATTTTAAACAAAACAATTACGGCAAAATTAGCATAATATTTTATAAATTTCAACTTTTAACCGCATTATACACAAAGCAAAACAGCCGGAGTGATGAATTCCGACTGTTCCTCCTGCTATCCTCATTTTGTTGCCGTTGTCATATGTTTTACGGCAACAAAAAAAGCCGCTTAAAAAAGCGACCGGAAGCTGAAAATCTATCCTAACGAAATAGCACGGTATATTGACCGCAACGGCTTATTTTACCGCCTTCCGGTCATACCGAAAAGCGTATAAATTAACGTCTTTATACTATTGACGCGTCAGGAGGAAATTTTCAGGTTCCTAAACAGGTCTCCCTGTCTGATTTGTTTATACAATAAAATATTTGCTTTGTAAAGTCCGAAATTCATGTGTTACTTTAACTAAATTCTAACAATTTTGTGCTAACCTGTGTCATTAAGAGGATAATATGGAAGACAAAGCTTTTTTGCGATATGCCTTGGAACAGTCCTTTACCCGCCCGATTATCGATTCGGCGGAGGGATTGAGTATGCTGTCAACCGAAAATCACGGTTATATTTTTCACGACATCCGCAATCGCAACGTTTTGGATTATGTCCTGACTGAAACGCAAATTCGCAAATATTTCAAACAAATTGACTCGGATACACGTCGTGTTTTGGGGCTTTATGCCGAATATGACCTTTATAAGCATGATGTGCGTGAAAATATTGTAATTCCGGAAGATTATGCCGAAGTCGCCTTGGCACGCAAACAATATCATTTATTGTCAGTTAATCGGCAATCGGCACAAAAAAAACGAATCTGTGCTCGAATAATTCCGGCTGCATTTACCGATAAAATGCGCGAGCTTCATCCGCAATATCGGTTGACGATGCAAAATATCGAAATGTTTCTCAACACACATCAAGAAGCCGTTAATTTGTCTTTGATTAACGACTTTGCCGTAACATATCGTCAGATTATGCGCCGTTTCAAACCCACATATCCGTTGTTTTGGCTAAACAAAAAACGTATGAATTATTACCTTAATGAAGCCGCGCAAATTTTGAAGGCAAGCTGCCCGTTGCCGGAAGATTTTGACGAAACGCATCGTTTTATCGGCGAAAATTCGCGTTTGTTCAAAAAATCGGCGCTGATGTGCCAAGCAAATTGCCGACAGCTTGTCGCAATGGTGCAAAAAATGGCGCAAGAACCGACGTTGCTCAATATGGTGCAAACGTTGCTTGCCGACCGGAAAAAATACGCCGAAACTTTCAACACCTATCGCAAAGAGCGCCAGATTCCAGATGTATCTAAAATTTCGACCTTGCGCCACAGCGCTCAAAAATTATTTGAATGCTATGCTTTTCTGAATTATCTGAATGGTGTAAAATTTGCTTTTGAAAACAAATATTTAGATGAATGCCCGGTATCAAGACAGCCGGCTCTTCCGACGGTTTCTCCTCAAGAAGAATTGAAAAAAGTCGTCCAAATCGTTATTGAAAGTCAAAAGCTCTCAACAAACGGCAGCAAAATCGCGCAAATTTACACACAAGCTTTCAAAGATTATACCGATGCCTTGCAAATAATTACCAAAATCATCCGACCGGCATAAAAACTTTGTATTTTTTCGCTCGATTAAACGAATTTGTTGAAATATGCGCAAAAAACTTGAGTGTCATCCTGAGGAGGCGGATGCCGACGTGAGAATCTCCTCTCTCGCCGTGCGGCCTCAGGTGTTATAAAGCAGCAATATAATCACTTTGCGATAATTGCACAGCGTCTTAGGAGATTCTTCGCCTCCTTCGCCTTTGACTCAGAATGGCGTGCTTGCTTTTTCAATAACTTTGTTAAATAGAACGTATTTTTTGTATTTTTGCACAAAAATGCTGGACAAAACAAAAAAATAATGCTAATATTACATCAGAATAAATATTAATAAGAGTGCATACAATGGACCAAACAGAAAAATTCAATCAACGTTTTCCACACTTGCGAAAAGGCACTCCGTCTTCGCAAACGGCGGATAATATTGGACAGCCGACAGCAAAGACTTCTCAGCCGAAAACTGTTGCAACAGCGGCAAAACCGGAAGATAATTCCGTCCGCCCAACCGAGGAGGCGGAACCAAAACGCCCGTCGACGCAACGTTATAATCACGCGTTGCCGAGTAATATCGCCGAAGCAATCAATGATTACATCTATGCCAAAACCGATGATTATTCTGATGAGGTTGTCGATTTTACGGAGGCAAAAGGTTTATCCCAAAAAGTAAAAACTTCACACGCTCTTGATATGCTTGACCACCTGCGCGATGAGTTTAGAAAGCGTCCCGATAAATCGCAACCGAATCCGCCGAAAATTAACCGCGTTAATCTTATGCGTATGGCACTCACAATACACGATTCAAACCCTAAAAGTCAGCAAGTTGATAAAAAGCTGAAAAATTTATTCGGCCTCATATCTCGCGTCGCGCAAAATGATTATGCAAAACGCATTCAAAAAAATGCAAACCGCGGAAATACCGATTCTTTTGTGAATAATCTGATTGCCTTGCGCAATCCGGATAATGCCGAGTATCTCAGTGAGATTATTGAAAAACATATTAACGGTATGTTTGATAAACTCGAGAAACAAAATGATAAATTAAGATATGCGCGTTTGTTGAGAAAATTAACACTCAATGACTTTGTGCCGGAAGATTTAGCCGCTGAGTTAGATAAACCAAAGCCGCAAAATTCCGACAAACCGAAACACCAATCCAACGAAGAACCAAATCAAGGAGATAAACCGATGACTGATGAAATCAAAGACGAAACCTCTGCGCCGGCAGATAACGAGGCAACCGAGGAAGAAAAAAAGTTAAAGAAACAGGAGGATATAAAAAAATTTGAGGCCTCCGACGTGCAGAAAAAAGCTTGCGGCTATGCCGGTCTTAATCCGGAAGAATTTGAAAATGCGGAAAAACTTAACGATGCGCTTTTGAGCGCCGGCGTTATTGTTAAAGGCGAACAAATTTTAATAAAAGACGGCAGCGAAGCGGCTAAAAACGCAGAAGAACAAAATAAAGATAAGGAAGACAAAGATTACAATACCGTCTCTTCTGATGAATTTGATAAAGCTAAAGAAGATATGCTCAGAGATAAAAATGCCAAAAAGCCGGCTTTGACCGCAGATGTTCTTGACAAAGAAGAAACCAACGAACCGCAGGTGGACAGAACTTGGATTGAAAAGAAAATCGAAAATTATAAAGCGATGGAAACCGCCAATAAAATCGGTAAAATCGAAATCACACAAGGTTTGCAGCCGGAAGATAAGGAGTTTGAAGTTAATGTTGACGGCGGCACCGTTCACTATTCTTCACCAGACAATGTTTCTATTTCCAGCGACGCACAAATTAAAACTTTTGAAGCCGTTTTAATGGAAGATGAAAACATCGGCCGTCCAATTAGCTTTAGTGAAAATATGCCGCACGATATGGCTGTGCGCTTGGCGGCGGCATGTGTGTTGCATGGTAATAAGATGATTGGCGCAAAACCGGAACTTACACCTGAAGATATGCAGTTGCTGCAGAGTGAACTCGGCGAGCGTTTTGAAGAATTTAATAAAAAACTGCAAGAAATGAATAACCCTGAAGAAAAGAAAAACGATAAAACCGACGAAGGTAAAGGCGACGAGAAAACAGAAAAACCGGCTGAGGAAAAAGCAAAAATTTCCACCACCGAAGAGCTCGGAAAAGCTGTGGAAAGCTTAAAGGACATTAAAGAAAAGTTTGAACAAATGAAAACTGACGGTCTGATTGCCGTTACCACAAATCTCGAAACCAAAAAACCGGAAATTGTCGCCGGTCCGGCTCTTGACGGCAAACCAGAAGAAGAGCAGAAAAAAGTGGTGAATAATGCTAATGCTTTAATTGCTTCGGCAGCGGCTATTGTTCAGTCGAGTAAAACTGTCGGTGGTAAGCTTAATGAAGAACAGGCAAAACAAAACAACGAATTTAATCAAGAACGTATGGCTCATATTCGCAACAATATGGATCAAAAGAAACTTGCCGAACACGAAGCAAAAGTCGATAATGTCGCGCTTATTCACGCGAAGCGCATGGGGTTAAAAGAAGTTGAAAACATTGAAGTTAAAGACCATAAAGGTAATGTTGTCGAAGCCATAAAAGATGACAAAGCCCGTACGGAATACGGCAATAAACTTTCCGAAACAACCAAAGCACGCATGGCACAAGTTCTTCAAAATAAAGGAAATGACGGAAAATAACCATAAACCTTAAACTTAACGGAGGCAAAAATGGATATAACTGACGGAGATTATATGAAGTTTCTTGAAATTTATTTCAAAGGAACGTCTGATGCGATTTCTTCTCTCAACTCTACGTCTCCTAAGGGAAATACGCCGGAAGAAATCCAAAAGAGCAAAGCCAAAATCGACGAACAAATCAAGGCAAAGCTCAATAATTCCGAGTGTGTCGACCTTTATAATACCTACTTGAAAATTCCGGCAGGTTTGCGCGCACATTATTCCGGCACCAAAGTTCCGGAAGGAATGATAGATGCGGCAAAACGTGATGAATTTCTAACTCTTATGGAGTGGGAAAAGCATCCAGATGTTCGACGAGTCGAAGATATGCGCGAAAAAGTGCGCGAAAAATACGGTATTCCGAGCGGTGTCAATATTCCTACGGATATTATTACAAGTGCAACGGCAATGGCTGTTTTTGCCACCGCTATCAAAGAAGGATACAGTCAGGGAGCTTCTCTCGAATTGGCATATCAACGGCAACATCGTGAGGGCTTGTTGGAAGAAAAGGCCGCCATCTTAACCGACCCGAATCTCAATGAAACCGAGAAAAAGGAAAAACTCAAAGATTGGCTCAAAAACAAGTGGTTAGTCAGTAAGAAAAAGACACGCGACACCATCGAAAACGATTGGAAAGGCAGTGAAGGAAAAGAAGCCAAACAACCGGAAAAATACGTTGTTCACCTCTTAGCGAAGTATAATCGCGGTAAAATCAGTAAAGAAGAATTGATGCCGAAATTGGCCGATATGGTGCAGCAAATTGATAATCAAGGACGTCACGATATGTTGCTTAACTACTTGAAAGAAAAACGTATTCAAGCAAAAATCGGACGCTTTAGCAACGAAACCCGCGATATTTTAGCTGATTTGGTGTTGAAAAAAGTTCCGGAAGCCGAGCGTGAACAGTATTTGGCGCGAGATTGGCGTAAAAAACGCAGCTTAAAACAAGATATGTCTGACGATAAAAAAGCAGCAGCCGTCGCAAAAGATATAAAAACAGCGCAAGCCAATGCTCTGCCTAAAAATTCTGCACTTTCACAAGAAGAACGCCGCGCCAATATGCCGACAACGTTGCGCCGCGACGGTATTCAGCGTGAAAGTTAAAAAATCGCAAAAAGAAACACAAAAAAGCACTCAAAACATTGAGTGCTTTTTTTTGAGTTTAATCCGAACGTTCATCATAACATACAGACATACAAAGTATTATGCCGAAACTGGCCATAATCGAAAACATCACGGTTCCGCCATAAGAAATCAGCGGCAACGGCACACCGACCACCGGCAGCACCCCCATTACCATCGCCATATTGATAAATACATACAAGAAATAGTTGGTGTTCAGCCCGACAATTGTCAGACGCGCAAAATAATTACGCACCCTAAAAGCAAAAACATAACCCAAACTCAACACAATCAGATTGATAAACAACACACTCAAACTGCCGATAAGACCGAATTCTTCCGAAAACATCGTGAAAATAAAATCTGTATGCTTTTCAGGCAAAAAATTAAGATGTGTTTGTGTTCCGTGTAAAAAACCCTTGCCAAAAATACCGCCGGATCCGAACGCAATTTTTGATTGGATGATATGATAGCCGGTTCCGAGCGGGTCACGTTCCGGATCTAAAAACGTCAGCACACGGTTTTTCTGATATTCGTGTAAAAAGTTCCACACAATCGGCAGAATCCCTGCTACCGCACCGATTGCCGCCGCAAATTTCCACCACTGAACCCCAACCGCAAACAATATAACCGACGCCGTGCATAAGACCATCAGTGCCGTTCCCAAATCCGGTTCAACAGCAATCAGCGCCACCGGCAAAAGTGTGAACACGGCCGGAATGATAATACCGCGAATCGATTTAATTCCCTGTATGGTTGCCGCACTGAAATAGCGTGCCAAAAACAACACAATACCGATTTTCATCAACTCTGACGGTTGCACCTTAAAAATACCGAAGTTTATCCAGCGTTGGGCGCCCATACCGACATGTCCGCCGATTTCAACAAGCACCAACAGAATTAGCGATATAAAATAAAACACATACGCCGATTTATAGTAATATTTTGTTTCAACAAACGCCAATGTCATCATAACGCCGAATGCCGCAATAAATCGACTTAAGTGCTTAACCGCCCACGGATTCCAATCTCCGTTTCCGGCAGAATAAAGTGTTACCGTTCCGATGGCAGCCAACACGGCAATCAAGATGATATACAAAAAACTCATCTGAGCAAGTTTTTCCTGCCAACTTTGTTCTCTTCTTCCCAAACCGAATTCCGTCATCTCATTCCTTACTTAATATCGAGTTTCAGTGCTTCTTGTAATATTTTAGAAGCAATCGGGGCTGCCACACCACTGCCTGATGAACCGTGTTCGACAATCACCGCCACCGCATAGCGCGGATTATCGACCGGCGTAAATCCCATAAACCAAGCGTGATTACGCAATTTCCACGGCAAATATTCATCGCGAATAACCCCGGTTCGGCGCTCTTTTATAGAAATTCGACGCACTTGTGTTGTGCCGGTTTTCCCGCCCATTCGCACGCCGTCAAGATTAAATTTTGCTTTTTTTGCCGTGCCGCCGGCACCGTTCACCACCTCATACATTCCCTCTTTAACCAACTCAATATGGCGGCGGGCAATTTTAAGGCGTTTAATTTGTTCCAAATCTTTTTTGCTTGGCTTGATAAATGTCGGTGTTACGGCATAACCGCCGTTGACCACACGCGCCAACATCGTCACTAATTGCATCGGCGTTACCAGCACATATCCCTGTCCGATACCGGTATTGGCACTGTCACCGGGAGCCCATTGTGTGCCGTATTTGGCTTTTTTCCAGCTCTTTGACGGAATAAGTCCGCCCTTTTCATTATCCAGTCCGACATTCAAAACTTCTCCCAAACCGAGTTTCAGAGCCATTTCTCTAATTTTATCCACGCCGACACGCAATGCTGCCTCATAAAAGAAAATATCGCAAGAATATTTTAAGGCTTTCACCACATTTAAGCTGCCGTGTCCGTAGTGATTCCAACAGTGGAAACGGATATTGCCGATTTCGGTCGAGCCGGAGCAATAAAATCGAGTGTCGGCATCAATTATTCCGGCTTCGAGCGCCGCCAACGCCACCACAATTTTAAATGTTGAACCCGGCGAATACTGACCGGAAACAGCTTTATCTATCAACGGCGAACGCTCATTGTTCAATAATTCGTTCCATTGTTTGTAACTGATGCCGTTTGTGAACAGATTCGGGTCAAACGCCGGTGTGGAAACCATCGCCAAAATCTCGCCGGTCCGCACATCCAAAACCACCGCCGCGCCGCTATGATTGCCAAATGCCTCGTATGCCGCTTTTTGCAAGCGGGAATCGACTGTAAGCGTCAAGCTGTCTCCTTGTTCACCGGGATCTCGTTCGATTTCTTTCATCACGCGTCCGTAAGCGTTCACTTCAAGTTTAACCGTGCCGCTTTTGCCCTGCAATTTATAATCCATACTGCGTTCCAATCCGGACTTACCGATTTTGAACCCGGGCACCATGTAAAGCGGATTATCTTTGCGGTCGGCTTCCGAAACCGGACCGACATAGCCCAAAACGTGCGCATATAAATCGCTCATAGGGTATTTTCGGCTCAATCCCTCGGTAATTTCCACCCCCGGCAAATCAGGAGCGTGCAACAAAATAGCGGAAACCTCGTCCCAACTCAGATTATCTTTAAGCTTAACCGGAATAAAACGCCGTTTATTTTTAATGTCGGAAACAACCTTCTTTTCCTCGTCTTCCGAGAGCGGCACAATTTGTTTAAATCGCTCAAGCGTTTCGTTAATATCGGGTGTTTGTTCGGCAATAATCAACGCTTGAAAGTTTTGGTCGTTTTTTGCAATAACGTCGCCGTTTCGGTCATAAATTGTGCCGCGCGGAGCTAACAAAAATCTGGTAGAAATGCGGTTTTCATCTGATAGCATTTTATACTTATCGGCTTCATAGACCTGTAAAAAATAAAGACGCGCCGCCAATACCGCAAACGCCAACAGATTAACGGCAATAATCCAAGCAAGCCGACGGCTGAGAATATAGTTTTTTTCTTTATTCAAGCTACTCACTTATTCTCTCCTGCGGCAAAAACTTTTGCGCCCATACGTTAATTGAGGCAATCAGCGGATAAAACAACGCGGTTGATAAATAATTCAGCAACGCTTCATTTAATGATATCAGCCGACCGAAATAAATCATCAGCATCAGCCATTTCAATAAAATAATGCCAAGGGCCGTCAAGGTAAAAATAAACCATCCGCCGCCAAACGACGAATTTTGAAAATAGTGCGCTAACCAAGTTGTGACAACCACCGTCAACATCATTAAAAACGTGTTCATTCCAAGCGGTGATGAACTATAAACATCGAGCAATAAACCGATGATAAACGCTGAAAAATAGCTGAAAATGTAGCCACGCTTCAATGTCCAGTAATAAACACAAATCAAACCGACATTCGGGCGTAAATACCCCCATTCTATCGAATTTATCGGCATAATAAACAGAAACATCAGCACCAATGTCACCACAAGCGGAATACTGCGCAACCCGAACAAACGTAATTTTTCCTGCCAACTATTGCGCATTTTCCGCGCCTTCCGTTGTATCGTATTCCGTTGCCGACAAACCATAATCCACAATCCGCACATATTCAATGCGGCTGATATCCGCCATTGTTTCAACTTTGATATCGCTGCCGTGAATTTGACTGACAAATCCGATAGGCAAGCCGGACGGGAACATACCCCCGACACCTGATGTCACAATCACATCGCCTTCTTGAATATCAGCGGTAGAACGTGTAAAAATCAATGACGGCATCTCTTTATTATCGCCGCTTAAAATACCGCGCGCACGCGTTCTTTCCACCACCACCGGAATTTTCGAGTTAATATCGGTTACCAAAATCACTTTGGCATATTGCCCGCTTACTTTATCGACACGACCGATAACGCTTTCTTCACCTAACACGATTTGCCCTTTTTTAACGGCTTCGTTGCCGATATATACAAACAAAATATGCGTAAAATTGTCGCTGGATTCTGCAATAATCTTTGCACTGATAAAATTGGCATCGGCCGGAGGAATATAATTCAAAAGCCGCCCCAAAAGCTGATTTTCAACTTCTAAGCTGCGCACTTTATTCTGCAAAATCAACATCTGCCTGTTTTCGGCGCGCAACTCACGATTATCGATATAAATGCGGCTGATGTCATATAAATAAGTATAAGCGCGATGCGCAATTCGTGCCGGATACTCAACAATTTGCATAATCGGTCCGGTCAGGCGCATAACGGTTTTACCGATTTCTTCCACCGCCGGATTATCGACCTTGCTTAAAAGGATAAACAAAAACGAACATAAAAGCAGCAAAGCGACAAAAATTCGCCGCAGCAACACTTTCAGTTCTCCTGTTTTAATCAGTAGCACACTGCGACGAACCATTGTCCAATCCTTTTTATATTCGGGTTACGTTTTAATCCATACCGGATAAAACATCTTTCAAAATAGCGTATTCATCAAGCACCATACCGGAACCCTTCGCAACGCAAGAGAGCGGCTCTTCCGCCACTGTTACCGGCAATCCGGTCGCTTTGCGAATCACTTGATCTAAATTTTTTAAGAGCGCACCGCCGCCGGTCAGGACAATACCCTTATCCACAATATCGGCTGACAATTCCGGCGGTGTATTTTCGAGCGCAACTTTGACCGCTTCCACAATATCGGCCACCGGCTCATTTAAACTTTCCGCCACTTGTTTTTCATTGATGGTAATTTCCTTCGGCACGCCGTTAACCAAGTCACGACCTTTAATTTCTACCGTTTTACCGTCACCCGATTCCGGCATACTGGCCGAACCGATTTCTTTTTTGATTCTCTCGGCACTGCTTTCGCCAACCAAAAGATTCATATTGCGGCGCACATAGTTGACAATTGCCGTATCCATTTTATCGCCGCCGACACGCACCGAACGCGAATAAACCACGCCTTTAAGCGAAAGAACGGCAACTTCGGTCGTGCCGCCGCCGATATCAACCACCATACTACCGGTCGGTTCTGTTATTTGCAAACCGGCGCCGATAGCCGCAGCCATTGGTTCTTCAATCAGTTGCACTTTGTGTGCGCCCGCGCGATATGCCGATTCTTTAATTGCACGACGTTCCACTTCGGTTGCGCCCGACGGCACGCAAATCACAATCAGCGGAGTTACAAACATCTGGCGATTATGCACTTTGCACACAAAATATTTAATCATTTCTTCTGCAATTTCAAAATCGGCAATAACGCCGTCTTTCATCGGGCGAATCGCTCTGATATGCCCCGGTGTGCGCCCGAGCATTCGTTTAGCGTCGTTACCGACAGCCAAAACCCGTTTGCGTCCTTTATATTCCTCGATTGCCACCACCGACGGCTCGTTGAGAACAATACCGCGTCCGTGCACATAAACGAGCGTGTTCGCCGTCCCCAAATCGATAGCCATATCGGCAGAAAACATTCTCATCAATCTCGAAAACATCTGTTCTTTCTCCAAAATTTAACGATATTTTTACCTTTTTTATACCAACTCGCGCCAATGTGCAAGCAATATTTTAAGCTGTGAATACTTCTTTTATTTTTTCCATATATTCCGGCTGACCGCTATAAACATCGTCAAACACAATATCTGCTTGCAACTTGTTTCTGAGCCAAGTTCGTTGACGTTTGGCATATTGTCTGGTGTGCAGTTTAGCAAGTTCGAGCGCTTTATCAAGTAGCATTTCTCCTTTAACTACCCGTGACAATTCCGGTACACCGAGAGCTTTCATCGCCGGCAGAGTTTCATCAATCCCGCGTCGCACCAATTCGGCGATTTCATCAAGCGCACCGAGTTCAACCATTTTATCGAGCCGCTCCCGACAGCGTTGTTCGATTACCTCTATCGACGGCACAATTTTTACCACCGTAAAATCCGCTTCCGGCAATTTTTTTATCAGCGGGGTCTTATACCATTCCGACACCTTTTTACCGGTTGTTTCGATAATTTCTAAGGCACGCACAATCCGCGTTTTATCATTCGGACTGAGTTTTTTGGCAATCTCGGCATCTTTTTCTTTCAGCTCGGCATAAAGTCGTATCAGTCCCTCATTTTGCAAGCGCATACGCAAATTTTGACGCACTTCCGGATTCACTTCGGGAATCGGCGTAATACCGTTAATGAGCGCATCGATATACATTCCGGTGCCGCCGACCACCACCGGCAAGCGTCCCTCTGTCCATAGTTTTTGAATCTCCGCTACGCACAACTCCAACCATTCAACCACGTTGCCGCGCTTTGTAACATCATAAAATTCAAACAAACGATGCTCAACTTGCGCTTTTTCCCAAGCATTCGGGGTTGCGGCAATAATCGGAATATCCTTGTAAATCTGCATTGAATCGCAATTAAGCACAACACCGTTTAAAGCTTGTGCCGCCGCGATTGCCAATGACGATTTGCCCGATGCTGTCGGTCCGGCAATTATCAAAACCGGATTTTGCTTCATCTTATTCCTCCGCCGGACAACCGTTAATCAACTCGGAAAATTCTGCTTTTTTACGGGCATACATTTCGGCATTTTCACCGTTCAATCCCTGAAATTTGCGGGCAATCACATACTGCGGCAACAACTTTTTCACCTCAGCGATTGATTTACCCCACATATTCGGTCTGATACGGATTTTTTTGCCTTCGCCTGCCGAAACGCGCGGGGTAATTTCGCCGCTGTCGGCATCTTCAAATTCGGTCAGCACAAGGCGCAAATTATCCATTGTCTGCGGAATCAAAAATTCTATCGGTTCACCCGAATTGATATAATTGCGAATCTCAAAAATAGCGTCTTCCCCCTGCCACTCAACAATAGAGCCGGCAAACAGCCATTCGCCCATGGTGCGTGTATATTCATAATTTTGACTGATATTGGTCAGCTTGCCGTCGTGAAAACCGAGACAATAACCGCGATTTTGCAAAGCAAATAAATCGTCCATATATTTGGTATAATTCCAATGGGCGGCGTCTTTATACCAATCGTCGATGGCCTGACGATAAGCGCGCGCCACCGTGCCGGCATAATACTCCGTTTTATTGCGCCCCTCGACTTTGAGTGAGTCCATACCGATAGCCAAAATGTCATTCAGACGCGGCATCAGACACATATCTTTTGAGTTCAGTAAATAGCCGCCGTGTTCGTCTTCCACAATTTCATAATATTCGCCCGGACGAAACTCTTCTTCAAGCAAAAACTCAAATGCCGGCGCGTTATCTTGGTTGATTTCCACTTCTTTAATCGTGCCGTCTTTGAGCCGCAAGTGCATTTTATAGTGCCAACGGCAACAGTGCGCGCACTTGCCTTTGTTCGCGCTTCTGTCTGCCATAAAATTAGAAATCAGGCACCGTCCGGAATACGACATACACATTGCGCCGTGAATAAAGCATTCGAGCGTTATATCCGGACATTCTTCGCGAATTTCCTTCATCTCGGCAAAAGTCACTTCGCGCCCCAAAACGCATAAGCTCGCCCCCATCGACTGCCAAAACTTCACGGTTTGTGCCGAACAAATATTCGCTTGTGTCGAAACAAAGCGTTTGAGTTCCGGCGCGTGTTCTTTGAGATAATAAAATACACCGGGGTCCGCCACCAAAACTCCGTCCGGCTTGAGTTCTTGCAACGTTTGCACAAACTGTGGCAACTTGCGTGCTTCTTCGTTATGAATATACAGGTTCAGCGTCAGATAAATCTTTTTGCCGTGTGCGTGCACAAAATCAATTCCTTCTTTCAAATCCTCAAGCGAGAACTTAGATTGTGTGCGCAAGCTCATATCCGGCGTGCCGGCGTAAACAGCATCGGCACCGTATAAAATTGCGGTTTTGAGTTTCACCAGCGAGCCGGCCGGCAAAAGTAATTCTGCTTTTTTCATTATTTTTTCACCTCTATTGATGTGGTATATGATTCCAATTTTCCAAACGGCGTATCTTCGACCTCGATTTTGGCGATAAACGGTGCATTGGCGCTTTTATCACGCAAAATCCATAAATAAATAGGCATTTTTTGATTGAGTAAAAATCCGGCCGATGCACCTTTTTGAATTTCAAGTAAATATTCACATTTAAGTGCATTACCGCTGAAATACGGCGTTTCTATTTTTTCGTGTCCGACGGTTCTCATTTCCGAAAGCGAATATTTTTTGCCGTTAAACGAATAGCGTTGCAAATCACAGGTATCCGTGCGAATAACCTGCTCCGTCAACACCCCGAACAGTGACAGCAAATCAATCGAATCGTCTAAGCGATTTAACTCAACCAAAGCCGGTTCTTCCAAATATCGGTCATCACGCATTTTTATGCGTGTTTGCGGAACACCGTCTTTATAGGTCAGGCGTTTGGTGCGGTGATGATAGCGTGATTGCACCTCATAGCTGTAATTTTCCGGCTTAAATCGATCTTTACGGTAACTTCCGTAAGCGTGATATACGCCGGTGAACGGATATAAAGTCCCGAAGGTTCCTGTTGTTGTCAGTTTGGTCAGCATATCATACCGATTGTCGGAAAAACGGTAAGTCAGCGATTGCGCACACGCATCGAAAACTCCGATGGTCGTTTGCATATTTTGTGTTACTTCCAACGCCGTTACCGGAGAAGAAACAAACATTACCGACAAAAAAAACAAAGTCCGTTTCATTCTTTAGACAATCCTTAAACAATTTAACATAACATAACAGAAAATTTCAGATAATAAAGGAAAAAATTATGACAAAGAAAGTTTTATTGCTTTATGGCGGATTCTCGGCTGAACGTAATGTCAGCATATCCGCAAAAGATGACATCGCAAATGCCCTCAAAAGCAAGGGATATGCGGTTATTGAACACGATTTAACCGATGCTTGGCTTTTGCTCGATGTTTTACACACCGAAAAACCGGATGTTGTTTTTAACGGACTTTACGGTAACTGGGGCGAAGACGGTGAAATTCAGGGACTTTTGGATATGCTCAGCATACCATACACACATTCGGGCCTTAAGGCCTCTGTCATCGGTATGGATAAATCAATATGCAAACTGATGGCTGCCGCAAACGGTGTTAAAATCGCGCAAGGCGAAAAAAAGACTTTTGCCGAGTATAAAAAGAACGGCACCGCAATTTCGTATCCGTATGTGGTCAAGCCGGTGGCCGACGGTTCAAGTGTCGGTGTTTATATCATCAAAAATTCTGCCGACATTGCACAAATTGCATATTCTGACGAATCGCAAGAAATATTGATTGAGCAATATATCGCCGGCCGCGAATTGACAGCCGCCTGCTTTGACGGAAAATCGTTTGTTGTAACCGAACTCAAGGCCAAGAACGAATTTTATGATTATGAGGCAAAATATACTGCCGGATGGACGCAACATGTGCTACCTGCCGAAATTCCGACCGAAGTTGCACAAACCTGCTGTCGTTACGCCGAAACAATGCATAAAGCACTCGGGTGTCGCACGGTTTCACGCTGTGATTTTCGCTATAATCCGACCGATGGCGTCGTGTTTTTGGAAATAAACACCAATCCGGGAATGACCTCACTTTCTTTAGTGCCGGAACAAGCAAAATATATCGGCATTTCTTATGCCGATTTATGCGCACGCTTGGTTGAAAACGCCACCTACCGACAAAAATAATCAAACCGATAAAAAAAACAACGTCCTTCCCGATTAAAGGAAAGACGTTGTTTTTTATCGTATCACAGGTGTTTATTTTGCAGACTTATACGTTGCAAACACATTACCCGACTTGTCATAAATCGTCAGCACTGTCTTGCTGCTGTTCAGCTTAGCGCTGTATTTATTTGTGAACACTGTCGGGTGACCACCCTTTTGGTAGCCGTTATCCCAACCCCAAATGGTTGCCGTGCTGTAGACGAGCATTCCAACGGCACTGCCGTTGACATCTTTCCAAGCCATGTGCTTAGATTCGTCGCTGGCAATGGCGTTAGCCCATTTACCCTGCGTTTTAATGTAGAATGCACTATTCAACCTTGAGTCGGTAGATGTTGTGAACAATCCGTTATCAATTGCGTCCGGCGCGCTGGCATTCTGACGAATGAGCAGCGGCAAGGTTCCGTTTTTGAAATGAATGCTGACAACATACATCCAAGAGTTATGACCTTCATTCTGAGTTGCCGTCACGGCAACAGATTCGAATTTGCCGTAACTGTCAGGGAAGTCAGGATTCCACGGTTTGTCTACCGTAATGGTTCCGGGGGCAGAACTGTCAAAACTGTTAGAACCGAACGATACTGAAATCTTATCGGTATAGCTGTAAACAGTCTTGTCATCGTCAGAGCTCTTCTTCTTAACACTTGCTCCCTGCTCAGTGGCATTGTATGACAATGAGCCGAAGTTGTATGTCTTGCCGTTTTTGCTGAAGACGATTTTGTTCGGGTCCACAGATTCCCATCTGTTGTTTTGGGTAGAACCGGCAAGCGTGGCAACGGTCTTGATGTCGCGGGTTTCGTTGACATACTTCCAATCTCCGTCGGTCTTGTTCTGAGAACTCTTTAAGGTCACTGTCGCAGCGCCGGTGTTCTGAGTATTGTTCTTTTCTGTTGAAGACCAATTACTTTTCACGGTAAAGCTACGCGGCAATGTTTTGCTTATATTCTCATCTTTCTTTGTTCCGTCGGAATAAAGGGTCGTAAATGTCAGCGAGGCAATCACGTTATTTTGCTCAACAACAACTTGCTGATTTGAAATCTCATAACCGGTGATGACAATCTCCTTTTCAACGTTAATAACGCCGAGAGCCGCAGACGATTTGGTATTATTGCCAAACGTTACGCTAATCTTGTCCTCATAGGTATAAGTTGCCAAAGAAGAAGTTTCTGTCTTGAGTTTCACGTTATGCCCTGCTTCCGCTGCACTGAAGTCTATTTTTCCGAAATCGTAAGTTTGCCCGTCACGGGTGTATTTAATACTATTCGGGTCAATACTCGTCCAACCGTTTGTCTGTTGCGTTGCGGAGAGCGTCGCTATAGTCGTAATGTCGCGGACTTCCTTGACATAAGACCAATAACCGTCGCTCTGAGCAGTGCTTGAAGACACACTCACATTGGCGGAGCCGGTCTGTTCGTTAGAATTTTTCTCGGTTGATGCCCAATTAGTATAGGGTGTCAGACTGCGAGCAAAACTCTTTGAAACAGCTTCCGTATCTTCCGTGCCGTCGTTGTAGAGAGTAACGTAGGTCAGCGTGGCTGTTACGTTATTATCTGATACAACAAGTTCCGGATTGCGGATTTCATACCCCGTTATCTGCTTGCTCTTACCGACATTGATTGTGCCGGGCGCCGACGACGACTTAGAATTGTTGCCGTAGGTTACCGTAATTTGATCAACGTAGTTATATGTATCAAGCAGAGCCGTTGAATTGACCAATGTTGTTCCGTGTCCGGTTTCAGAAGCGCTGAACGAGAGCTTGTCGAACTTATGCTGCACACCGTTGCGGGTGAACACAATATCATTCGGCTCAACCGCATTCCAACCGTTTATCTGGGTAGAACCCGCGAGCGTAACGGTGGTGTTAATGCGACGTGCTTCCCTGGCATAGCTCCATTCACCGTCGGTTTGGGTGTTGCTCGAAATCAGTTGCGTTGAGGCAGAACTCGTCTGCTCGTTTGCATTTGTTTCCGTTGACGTCCAATCGGTGTATGACTCTAAGCTGCGTGCAAAGTTCTTGCTTACGACGTCCTTATCTTCCGTGCCGTCGTTGTAAAGTGTGACAAAGGTCAGCGTGGCTGTCACATTGTCATTATTCACAACCAATTGCGGATGACGGATTTCATAGCCTGCTACCTTCTTTGGCTTATTAACGTAAATCGTTCCCGGCGCTTGCGAGCCCTTGATATTGCTACCAAATGCTACGCGAATCTTGTCGAAATACGAATACACGTCTTGCAGGGCGGAAGAATTAGACAGCGTAACGTTTTGACCGTTCTCCTCGGCGCTGAAAGTTATTTTTCCGAAATCGTAAGTTTGCCCGTCACGGGTGTATTTGATACTATTCGGGTCAATACTCGTCCAACCGTTCTTTTGGGAAGAACCCGCAAGTGTCACTGTAGTTGTAATATCACGAGTTTCATTGGAATAACTCCAGTTACCGTCGGCAACCTGATTCGTCATTGAAAGCAAAACATTGGCTATGCCCGTTACGGCAGTATTTTTTGTTTCAATTGATGACCAGTTGGTATAAGGCGTCAAACCGCGACTGAATACTTTGCTTACCGCTTCGGTGGTTTCGGTGCCGTCGTTAAACAACGTGACATAAGTCAACGATGCCGTAACGTTGTCATCGGTAATCACCAACTGCGGATTGCGGAATTCATGTCCCATAACCTCTTTACCGCGTTGCACGATAATTGTGCCGGGGGCGGCAGATGACTTCATATTGACATTGTAGGAACTTGAACCGTAATTAACACTGATTGTGTTGTCATAACGGTAAGTATCCATCAAGCCCTCAGAAGACACCAAACCGACATTACTGTTGACCTTAATCACCGCATAATCCAACTTGCCGAAATCCGCCATCATCCCCTCTCGGGTAAAGCGAATATTATTCGGGTCAACACTGGTCCAGCCGTTAAACTGCGATGAATTGCTGAGCTTTACGGTCGCGGTAATGGTGCGGGTTTCCTCACTCCAAAACCACTCATCGTCCTGCTTGTCATGCTTTTGCATCGAAGTAATCTGCGGCTCAAGCGTTGTTTCGGTCGCATTGTTTTCATAAGACGTCCAATCGGTTGTCGGTGTCAAAGTTCTCGCGAACTCCTTGCGCACCGACTCTTTGCTCTCCGTGCCGTTTGCAAACTTTGTAATAAAGTCAAGCGAAGCAACAACGTTGTCTGCATTAATGATTAGTTGCTTGTTTCTGATATCATAGCCGACAATTTCCTGTCCGTTAATTTTAATCAGACCGGGCGCCGTCGAGCGCTGAACATCTTTATCATAAACAACATTGATATCATCTTTGTAGTCATAGAGCGTAAAACCGTTTTTATCACCGCGCGCATTCAAAGATGCGCCGATGTGTGCAACACCGTATTCAAGTGTGCGAAATGCGTAAGTCTGTCCCTCACGGGTGTAGACAAACATATTCGGAACCACACTTTGCCATTCATTCAGCTTAGAAGTGCCGTCATAAAGCGTGGCATACGTCGAAAGCGTGCGATTTTGGCGTTGAAATCGCCAATAGCCCTCCGAGGCGTTTTGAGCGGATATCAGATTAACCTGCACCGCCGAATCCGTTACTTGAGTGGCAACACGCTGAATCGATTCCCAGTCTGTTGTGCAAATCAGTGATTTCGGCTGATTAATGTGGTCGTGAATGCGCTCCACGGTTCCATCATTAAAATGGCGAATAAAATCGATTTTTCCAACAACCGAGTCGCGATACACGGTCAGTGACGGATTTTCAAACTCATACTTCGTCACGGCTTTTGTCACCTTATACAGATACACAAACTCAGAAACATCTTGCGTCAGGCCCATATAGGTTGCGTTGATATGATTATCAAGCAATGCCTCATCATAACCCTGACGGTCTGATGCACGCGGCGTAACCGTCGTCTTTTTCTCGGACACGCGATAGTTCTCGTAACCGAAGTCTACAACCAAGCTGTCATTACCGATATATTCCTTGTAACGGCATCTTTCATGCATCAAAGAATAGTCGGTCACAACTTTATCGGCTGCCACACCGTTTTCGATGTCAGCGGAATATTTGTCGGTTCTGCGCCAAACAGTCCACTTGCCTTCCGTTCGATTTTCGCTCTCTGCGCCGCTTGCGATACCATGACTCCTTATCAACTGATGGTCAAAGTTATCAACCACCTTGCTGTAAGGAGTAATACCGGCAACTTTGTGTTGCAGTATGATTGAGATTCTGTCGCGTGCGGATTCGCCCGATTTGTAGATTGTTACTCTGTCAAACGAGCATCTTTCGGTCAAGCTGTCGATTAACTCGCGCAGCTTATTTTCGGCACGCACTTCTTCAATCTCATCATCAGTAAGCACATAACGCGAGGTGAACGCATAAATCGGCAATTTCAGCATTCGCGGATTTGCAACATTTTTTTCCTTAAAATACAAGAAGGCCTTGTATTCAGTGCCATACGTTGTTTTAATCTGCACTGCTCTGGTTTTGTGGAGAGTGTTCCTTAAGTGCACAAACTCAGCGTGGTCAAATGTCAGACCGGCATACGGATAGAGATAATTTGCAACAACAACCGTCTTGTTCGTAATCTTAATCGGAATACTCATAATTTGAGCATCCGGAAACGAATAATACACGGTGTCAAGTTCATAGCGCGTTACCCCGTCCGAATCTCGAACTTCGGGCACTCGAGCCACACGTTCCTCCGAGGGCAGAATGTTCAATTGGTCCGCTTTGATGTTATAATCTTCGCGTGCCAACACCGAATGTGCTTCCATCTTAGGATTAGCCTCGTTGTCAAACACTTTTTCCACACGCTGACCGCCGGATGTGCGCCAAATTGTCAGCTTACTGATCATCTGGTCAGAAATCTGGACTTTCAGCGCTGTGTCAACATAGTGCGTCAGCTTTGTTTCGTATTCATAGCCGCGCGCTTTGACAATCGTATCAGCGGAAGTTGTAACCGTTTCATCCCTGTCGTAAGGGTCGCTGCAAGCGGTAGCACACATGATGAGGGCAAACAAACCCATCATCCACTTAAAGACTTTCTTTAATCCTGTTTTTTCCATAATTTTTTGGATTTGATTATGTATGATTTTTTTTGCAATATATTTTAGAGAGGCCGAATTAAAGCTTGCAATAGCTGCTTTATCGGAAAGTTCATAGCATTTAAAAATCACCTGCGAAAAGAGAAAAACTCATTCTCTTTTCTTAATAATACTCTAAATAGGTAATTTTGCAGAAAGCATTTTAATACATCATTTACTAATTTGCAAGAAAAATTTATACAAAAAAGGGACCCGCCGGCTTAGCCGGCGGTTCTTATTAGACGCCTATAAGGC
>CAMAJR010000017.1 GCA_945835885.1 uncultured Alphaproteobacteria bacterium | reverse complement strand
GGATTAGCTTATATTGCACATAAAAAAGTGCCGACATAACGCCGACACTCTTTTACCAAAATCCGTTTTGTTACATCAGAAATTATAACGCAAACCAACCGTTACATCGCCGATATAATCATTTTTTCATATTCAAAATCTTCCCGTTTGTAGTTTCAACAGTTTTTTTGTTTTAAGCACGAGCTTCATGCTTATTTCAAGCATAAACAATTGATAATCGGCAGTCCAAAAATTTTGTGCCGTTAGGAATATATCCGAATATTTACGAAAAATCTTTTATACTAAACCATTGCGGCAAAGTGTGGCATAGACCGGTTTATCCAATCCTAGTTGTTTAATCAGCACGGACGGGCGACTTTCTACCTTTAAATCGTGCTCACCAAATTCGTGACCTTTACGCCATTTCAATACCGCACTCGGCAATTCCGCCTTGCCGATACACGATGAAAGATAAACCCACACTTCATCATTGTCTGCCAAATGTTCCACCGCCAAGCGGCGCGCGTATAAATTCAGCGTTAAATCGGCTTTGGTGGCATCCTTGGTCCAAGGCGAACCGCCGCCGACGGAACTCGCGGTCGAATAAAAATCCACCGCCAACTTGCGCCCGGTCATACCGCAATCAGCAACGCTCGAATGCGTGGTGTAATTCCCTGCCCCGTTAATGATGATTTGTGCCGGTTTTTCGCCAAAAACATCGGTAATAAAACTGTTCAAATCTTCCGGTTCAAGCATCGGCACCGCCGCCACCACGGTCAAAATTCGGCCACTGTCGTCAAGTGTTATCTGTGTCTTAATGTCAAGTCCTAAATTATTGCTTTGACGTGCTTTTTCATAAAGTTCACGATTAAGTCTGCGCGCCAGATACAGTTCGCGATTAAGGTTTTCTGCGCCTTTGCAAGCATAACCGACAAACACGCCTTGATCCCCCCAACCGTCATTGTCAACGCCTTGCGCTATTTCACACGACTGCGTTCCGACAAGGTTTATCACTTCAACTTTACGCACATCTATCGCTTTATCACCCCAAATTTGGGCATACCGTTCGTCATAACCGATTTCACGCAACGCGGCTTTAACATACTGCTCAAACGGCGCGTTTTGCACCTTAGAGCATATTTCGCCGCCCAAAACGACGGTATTATCTTTAACCATCACTTCGACGGCATAACGTGTTTTTGCGTCTTGCTCAATAAAGCGGTCTAAAATGTAACTGGTAATATAGTCGGCAATTTTATCAGGGTGTCCCAAAGACACATATTCTGCTGTTTTAATCATATTTTTCTCCTGTTTAGTCCATTTAATGCTGGACAATTTGGTTAAATCCACATTTACGGCGTTTTCCGTAACATTGTCCGTTATATTGTATTTATTCACATTGTCAAGGTTTATTATTGTTATTTATGCAAGCCATGATATAATCAGCGCAAAGGAGAATGATTATGCAACATATCGGATTAATGTTTGCAATGGACAAAGAAATGGCATTTTTTGCCTCAATGCTTGAAAATTTGCAACAAAAAACTATACACCAACGCACTTTTTATACCGGTGTTGTCGGTAACAAAGTCATAACGGCCGTCGTTTCCGGCACAGGTAAAGTCAATGCGGCAATCTGCACCGCCGATTTAATCAGCGTTTTTAAGGCAGATATGATACTCAATATCGGCATTTCCGGCGGATTGGACAGCTCGCTCAGCATCGGCGATTTTGTGGTCGGCAAGGATATCGTGTATCATGACGTATGGTGCGGCAATCCGTATAAATACGGACAAGTTCAGGGTTTGCCGGAAATGTATCACAGCGCACCGGCATTGGTGGCAAAACTTGAAAAATATCGACAAGGTTTGCTTTGTTGCGGCGATTATTTTGTGGAAAAAGCCGAAACATTACAGGCCATCAAAAACAAATTTCCGGCTGCATTGGCGGTTGATATGGAAAGCGGCGCAATCGCTCAAACTTGCTATTTGTATGACATTCCGCTGTTATCCGTGCGCCAAATCAGCGATGTTCCCGGAAGTGAAAATCACGCCGAGCAATATGCTACATTTTGGGAAAATGCGCCGGCAAACACCATCAACCTCTTGCGTGAGATTTTGAAGGTTATTTAATGTCTAAATTACACCAAATCGGTCATCAAATGTTCGACCTGTTTTTTCGTCATTATATTGTCGGTGCGTTTTTACTGACAGTTGTCACTTCTTTTATTCAATGCGGCGTATATTATGCGTATAACGGCGAGCTGTTTTATACCGACACCGACTGCTACACACGCGCTTTGCGTATTATTGACTGGCTTTCGGATTTTCAATGGGCGGAAAAAATGTTTCCGTATTATAACCCGCCGCACGGATTTGAATTACACTTCACACGAATTTGCGATGTCATTTGGCTGTTCTTTACTTTTCCGTTTTTACTTTTTATGCCGCTTAAAGAAGCTGTTTTTTACGGCGGAATGTTTTTTTCACCGCTGTTTTTCGGATTATCATTGACAACGGTCTTATGGGGCTTGAAACCGTATTTACCGAGCAATAAAAACAAGCAACTCATATTTATGCTGTTTGCCTTAATCGCATTGTGCTTGCTCGGTAAGTTAATCAATGTTTTCGGATTTCATCGGCCGGACCATCATTCTCTGATGTGTTTTATCGGTTGCGCCGTCGTTGCGATAACTTTACGCAATCAAATCAAGCCGAACATAAACCTTTTATTTTGGCTTGGTGTGCTGTGCGGCTGCGGTATGTGGGCATCGTCGGCGATTGAAGGGTTGTTTGTGGTTGCTTTTGTCCTCGGTTCGTTGGCCATCAATCGCATTTTTTATCGGCACAATGCCAAAGAACTATTATATTACGGTATCGGTTTGTTCTTGAGTGTTACATTTGCCTGGTTGGTTAATCCGGCGCTCGGCGGTTATGGTGTGCTTGATATCAGCCGGCTTTCCGTCATTCACGTTGTTTTGACGGCATTGATGATGTTGGATTTTTGGGCATTGGCTTGGCTCAGAACCGATAACAAATTCGCACTGATTTGCGGATTTGGCGGAGCTGCCGCAGTCTGCGCCGTGTTAATGTTGCTTATTTTCGGCACTCAGAACTTATTTACACCGATTTATAATACAGAAGTTTATGATGTCTTTGTGTATCGGATTACCGAAATGAAGCCGCAATCATTGTTAGAATATGAGACACCGAGTTTTGTATTCGGGCTTTTGCTTATCGGGACATTGATGTATCTCAGCCGATTCAAGCAATCTTATGCGGTTCATCTGTTGTTTTTCTTTTGTTGGACGGCTTTTGCTGCTCTGATTTGTAAGCGCCTTTATCCGTATTATGTTGCCGTATTTGTATTTCTTTACGGTATCGGTTGGTTTTTGCTGATGTTCAAAACAGAAAAAAGTGATAAATATAAATTTTTTGCGCTTTTATACGTTTTGATACCGATTTTTTATTTAAACACATTTTATGCCGCTCCCAAAAGATTATCAATTCCGCCGATGAAGGAAAACGCACTTTTAAACCTCTTTTACGCGCCGGAGTTGATGTTTTATCAAAATATTGATACCGTTGGCGGACCGTATCATTCAAATATTGAAGGGGTGATTGACAATTATCATCTTTGGTTTTCAAAAGACGAAGCGGAAGTCACAGCTCTGTTAAAA
The DNA here is from genome assembly GCA_945835885.1 of uncultured Alphaproteobacteria bacterium. Classification (GTDB taxonomy): domain Bacteria; phylum Pseudomonadota; class Alphaproteobacteria; order RF32; family CAG-239; genus RUG410. The sequence goes on along the minus strand of CAMAJR010000017.1, from coordinate 22,797 downwards.
AAGCACAATGTGCATTCGATTTATGTAAAATACGATGAAAATCTTGAGCCGGAAAAACACACCGATCAACTGTTCGGACAAATTATGAGCGGAAAAAATCTTTATAAATGGCTGATTAAAATTGAAGATTGCCATTATGAAATTGATTACGATATACTTGAAAAACAGCTCAACCTACATTGAGTTTTGCCGTTGTGTTTTTTCAATCAAATTGACCGCATCGATATTTTGCTTTTGTTCACGCGCATTTTTCTGCTCTGACGCATATTTTTGCTTATCCGTCAAACCTGACAATGTTTTGTCGTTTGTTTGCATAACTAAACGCATTTTATCGTCATTCCCCAAATTTTTGCTTTGACGCTCGCTTTCTTGTATAACACGACGACTGATTGCCTCGTCATCACGACTTTTACGCCTTGCATCCTCCTGTAATTCGGTTCTTATTTTTTCGCGAGATTTATCTTCGGTATAAATCTTGTTTTTAAGCAGAGCATCGGCCTGTCTTTTGCTTTTGAGATTTTCTTCATATATTTTTTGCTTTGGCACTTTCGGATATATCGTTCGGAAATTATGGTGCCATTGGAAATATACCAAAAACACTGACGGAAACGCCACAACAAATTGCTGGTCGAGCATTCGTGTGCGCGTATTTTCATATGTATGCTGCGCTAACATTCGCCGCGTATGTTCAATAAAGCGTTCCATCCGCTTTTTCTTTTTACTATCCGGACGGCCCAACCGATATTCACACATTTCTATCAAGCGTGCAATAATCGGATCACTGTTGCCCATCGCCAACTGCCGTAAAATTTTGAGCATTTTTTGCATATTTGCACTTTTATTCCAAAAAGACCGAATAGTTTTTGCGGCAATTCCTTCAAAACCGAGCGCACGCAGATTGTCCATACCGCCGCAATTATCGATAACTTCATCCGCAAGATGATAAATTGCCTCCCAGTTCATTGCACCGTTTGGCATAACAAGCTCTTTAACGCGGTCATCTTTCAGTTGTTGCAACAATTCTTTAACCAGCGGAAAATCGATAACCGGCACATTTTCACCCTGAAGCAACAGATATATTTGAGATGACGCCGTATCCATAATAAAATCTTCCATCGCCTCTGTTTCACCAGACAAAAATGCTTTTGCATACAAATACGCATAAGCAAATAAGCTGGAGTGCACCGCCCGCAACATACCGATTGTTTTGAGTGTGATTTTGTATTTATCACGAAAATCGAGCAATTTTTTCAAACGCTCGTCACCGGTCAGATTTTGCCGAATGTATTGGTAACGATAACCGAATTTACGCATTTGTTCCGGATACATTTTTTTGAAATCAAGCGCCATTCCCCATTCACGAACCATAGAATAAATCGAAAAAATCGGGTCACGCGAATAACCGGTAATCACTGTGGCAATCACGCCGTCATAACCGATAAAATACGGTTCCATGTGCGAACAATATGCATTTTTTTTAAATTCCGCCTCAAGCATAAACAGATATTGGTCAATTTCTTCATCGTCCATATTCATCGACGTAAAATCTTCATCCAAATCTTGCGCAAGCTGCTTAAAATCAACCAATGGCGTTACATTTTCGCCATCATCTTTATATTCCGTAACATATTCATCATAATATATGCTTTGAAACAAATAATTATCATCGTCATAATATGCTTTAAAATCGCACAAATCATCGTAAATAAAGTCTTTTACTTCATCCACAAACGCCGGTTGATACACTTGCGTTTTTAAATAGTGTATGGCATCTTCTTCCAACTCTTCACGGCTGTATTTCAAATCAGAAAAGCGTATCATGACCGACAATCCTTTTGTTTTTATGATATACAAAAAAACATTCAAGTCAATATGAAAAAATTGCAATTTACCCAAAAAAAGCAAAAAGGGTAAAACATCTATGATGCCTTACCCTTTCTGATTACTGCTGTTGCGTTTTGTCGTGATATATCCAAATACCGCAACAAGCGAGAGTTGTAACGACCAACACCGCATCACCCCATTCAAGCACTGTGTCCCCCATAATGTAGAATGCAATATTCCACGTCACAATATATAGGGTGATAATGCCGGTATATTTGGTGATAACATAGTCTTTTTTCTTGAGTAGAACTGCCACAATCGCCGCACCGGACAAAACCGTAATCCAAAATTCCGGCTGCCAAATGGTGTAGAAATACAACAACGCTACCAAACCGCACAACAAACTGCGCCATTCGACCGAAGCGGAGGTGTTATCCAACCCGAGATACCCCGCAATTGCGAAAACCACTAACACCGTTGAAGTGGCAAAGCCAATAACCCCCATCCAAATCAGAACGCAATTCAGCACAACCGCACAGACGCAAGCAAACAACGTCTTGACAATGTTTAAAAATGTCGTTTTCATAAATATAAAGTTTTTGTGAATAATAATGTTCAAAAAAATCCAAATATAGGTTTACTTTAACACTTTTTTCGTATTTTGTCAATAAAAATATTTTCAATGCAGCGATTTTTCTGCAAAGGTAGCAAATGTTTTGAGAAAAGGTCATATTATCGACGCTCAAACAATTTTTCAATATCCGCTAATTTGATTTTAACATAGGTCGGGCGGCCGTGATTACATTGTCCGGAGTGTTCGGTCTTTTCCATATCGCGCAACAGCCGGTTCATTTCTTCGATATTAAGCGCCCTACCCGCGCGCACCGAACCGTGACAGGCAATGGTGGCACAAATGTGATGAATTTTATCGGTCAGAGCAAAGGCACTGCCCCATTCCGAAATTTCAGCCGCCAAATCTTTAATCAGCTTTTTAATGTCGGTATCACCCAAAAGCGCCGGAATTTCACGCACCAAGACCGCCGACGCGCCGAATTCTTCCACCGCCAATCCCAAAGAAGCAAGCGTATCGGCGTATTCCAAAATATTTTCTTTTTCCAAAGCCGACAAATCAACAACTTCCGGAATCAGAAGCATTTGTGCCGGCACACGCTCGTGTTTTTGCATACTTTGCTTGAGGTGTTCCATCGTGATACGCTCGTGTGCGGCGTGTTGGTCAATAATGACGATACTGTCTTCGGTTTGTGATATAATATATGTGTTATGAAATTGCGCTTTTGCCAAGCCGAGTTCGCCGACTTGCTCAACGGTTTGCGGTAACGGCTCATCGGCCACTCGCACGGAATATTGCGCTTCAAAATCAGGCAAACTGATTTCCGGTGTTGCCCGATGACCGCTCGCACGGGTATTAAGCGGCATTTGATAGCGCCGAAAGTCACGTTCCGGTTCACTCACGGCACGATATTGCCCCGCCGAAACCGATTTCAGATGCTCGGTTTCCGCCATTATTTGCTGTGTCAGCAAATGTTCCAAACCACCGGTATCGGCACTGTGTTGACTACCCAAGCTCAATGCGTTACGAATGGCCCCGACCAACAAGCCGCGCACCGCACCGCCGTCATAAAATCGCACTTCGGCTTTGGTCGGGTGAACATTTACATCAACATAGCGCGGATTAACGTGAATAAAAATCGCACACAACGGATAACGTCCGGACATCATCATATCTTGATACGCGCCTTTAATTGCGCCCAAAATCAGCTTATCACGCACCGGACGATTGTTCACAAACAAAAATTCCGAAAGAGAATTTGCTTTGTGATAAGTCGGCAAACTGACAAAACCGCTGATGTCACAAAATTCATTCTGCGCCGTAATCGGCACCGAATTTTCCTGAAACTCAATCCCCATCACATCGGCAACGCGCTGTCGCCGTGCTTCCGGAAGTGCCCCGTTGCAAGCATTAAGCGCAAGTTTCTTTTTGCCGTCGGTATAAAAATAAAACGCAATATGCGGATTAGCCAATGCAATCCGTTGCAACATTTCGACACATTGTGCCGTTTCTGCCGCATCGGCCTTTAAAAATTTGAGCCGCGCCGGTGTGGTATAAAACAAATCACGCACATCAATCCGTGTGCCGCCACCGATGGCTGCCGGTTCGACCGCGCTTTTTTCGCCGTTTTCAACAGTGATTTTATAGCCCTCATCACTACCTTGTTTGCGTGATGCAATCGTCAACCGCGCCACCGAACCGATAGAAGGCAATGCCTCACCGCGAAATCCCAAAAAACTGATATGAAACAAATCATCATCCGGCAATTTTGAAGTAGCGTGCCGTTCAACCGCCAACACCAATTCATCAGGCGACATTCCGCAACCGTCATCAATCACCGACAGCACATTTTTACCGCCGCCGGTCAGTGAAACTTCAATTTTGCGCGCACCCGCATCAATCGCATTTTCCACCAACTCTTTCAACACCGATGCCGGACGTTCGATTACCTCGCCGGCGGCTATTTGGTTCACAAGATTTGACGGTAAAACGCGGATACCCATAGTCAATTTCCTTTATTTGCGAATTTTTTTGATATGCTTAATCAGCGCCGCAGTTGAGCTGTCGTGTGCAATATTGTGCGCCGTTCCCTGAAGTTCTGGTAAAATGTTAAGCGCTAATTTTTTGCCGAGTTCCACACCGAATTGGTCAAACGAATCAATATCCCAAATTGCGCCTTGAACAAACACTTTATGCTCATACATTGCCACCAGCATACCGAGAGTGAACGGGTCAACTTTTTTCAAAATAATCGTATTGGTCGGACGATTGCCGCTAAAACTCTTATATTTTTTCAGCCGATTGATTTCTGCCTGCGATTTGCCTGCCGCTTCAAGTTCCGTCGCGGCTTCCTCTTCGGTTCTGCCTCGCATTAAGGCCTCTCCTTGCGCCAAAATATTTGCCAGCAAAATCTGGTGATGCGCACCGATTTCGTTGTGCGAAATTGCCGGCACAATCAAATCAAGCGGCACAAATTCCGTCCCTTGATGCAAAAGCTGGAAAAACGAGTGCTGAACATTTGTGCCGGCACCGCCGAACAGCACCGGACCGGTCGCACAATCAACTTCTCTGTTTTCAAGCGTGACGGATTTACCGTTGCTTTCCATATCTAATTGTTGCAGATACGCCGGCAGATATTGCAGATATTGGTCATACGGAATAACGCCGTAGCGATGCACGCCGTAAAAATTGTTATACCATATTCCGATGAGTGCCAAAATAACCGGAATGTTATGCTCGAATGCGGTGTTTTTGAAGTGCTCATCCATCGCAAACGCTCCCTCTAACATACGTTCAAAATTTTTAAATCCGACGGCAATCGCAATAATCATACCAATGGCAGACCACATCGAATAACGTCCGCCGACAAAGTCCCAAAACGCAAACATATTGTCGGGATTTATACCAAACTTTTCGACTTCTTCTTTGTTCGTTGACAGCGCAATAAAGTGCTTTGCCACCGCGTGTTCACCCAAAGCATCAACCAGCCATTTACGGCAAGTGCGTGCGTTGGTCAGCGTTTCAATAGTAGTAAAGGTTTTTGACGCAACAATAAACAATGTTGTTTCCGGGTCGATTTTGTTCAACACTTCGGCGCAAGCCGTGCCGTCTATATTAGAAATAAAGTAGCAGTTAATGTCTTTTGCCCAATAATGGCGCAATGCTTCACACGCCATAAACGGCCCTAAATCAGAACCGCCGATACCGATGTTGACGATGTTTGTCAGTTTTTTGCCGGTATAACCGGTAAAACGTCCCAAACGCACGGCTTCGGAAAAGTCTTTCATTTTTTCCAAAACGGCATTGATTTGCGGCATAACATCGCGCCCGTCAACATAAATCGGCGTATTGGCACGGTTGCGCAAAGCAATATGCAACACCGCTCGATTTTCCGTAACATTAATTTTTTTGCCGCTGAACATATCGGCAATTTTTTCTTTTAAACCGCGTTCGTTTGCGAGTTCAAACAAGGCCTCCATCACATCGTCGTCAATACGGTTTTTGGAATAATCGACCAACAATGTTTCAAGTTGTTCCGAATACAGTTCACCGCGTTTCGGGTCGGCGGCAAACAAATCTTTCATTTGCGTCTTTTCAAAATGTTTGTATATGTTTTCCAATCGGCTCCACGCTTTTGATTTATTTCTTTTAAACAACATTTTATTTCTCCTTTTTATCCGATGTTTGATTACCGATGGTTACAAAATCCGGCAATCCGTCAAAATATGTTTTTGCTGCCGCGTTAGCTTGTTCAAGTGTAACGGCACGCACATAATCGTTACGCTTTTTCAAAAAATCGATACCTAATTGATATTGCTGCATTGCCACCAACATCTCGGCAATTCCGCCGATAGAGGCAAAACGCAAATTGTGTGAGGCAATCATCGAATCTTTTGCCTGTTGCAGTTCTTGCGCCGTAACGCCGTTTGTTCCCATTTTCTGCCACTCTTGCAACAAAATATCTTTGGCTCGATTAAAGTTTTCCGGCGTTGACGAATATCCGCCTGAAAGCAACGCCGCCGTTTCTTTGGAAGTCATATAGGTATAAATACCGTAAGTTAAACCCTCTTTTTCACGCACAACCTTAGAAATTCGTGAATTTAAGCCGGAACCGCCAAAAATATAATTGGCTAAATAAAGCGGGTAAAAGTCCGCACTGTTTCGATGTGTGCCTTTGCTCACAAAATGGGTTATCGCCTGCGGTGAATTATAGGCAATATCGTGTTCGGAACCGTTCGTTTCAGGCACAAATTCATCAATGCGCTCAACCGCAAATTGCGCAGGCAAAGCCCCAAACAAATCGCGTATCAACTGCTCGGCGTCGGCGGCGTTAATATCACCGGCAATACCGATAATGATATTTTGTTTGGTCAAATGCTCACGCATAAACCGCATCAAATCGCGACGTGTCAAACCCTCTATTGTTTCGGGCGTGCCGATAGCTGGACGCGCATAAGGATGGCCGGCAAATATAATCTCGGCATACTTATCTGCCAAAATTCCGCTCGGCTTTTCTTTGTGATTGCGCAAAGCCGTTTGCATTTGATTTTTTGCCAGCGCAATATAATTATAAGAAAAATGCGGCTTATACAATGTTGAAGTCAACAATTTTATCGCCATATCTCTCGCCGCTGTCGGTGTTTCCATAAAGCCGCCGAAATCATCGACACCGTTTTCAAAACCGATGCGCACGCCGTATTCTTCGCTGATGTCTTTAAATTGCAAAGCGTCATAATCGCCGGCACCATTCAAAAGCATATTACTCAACAACTGCGTCAAGCCCTGTTTATTTTCCGTTTCATAAGCGGAACCGGCATTGGTAAACGTAAAACTCACGGCAATAATCGGGTTGGAATGTTCTTCCAACAAATACGCCTTCATTCCGTCTGCCTCGATTTCTTGCACTTGAGCGGCAAACGTCTTGTTTTTTAACACGGAATTTGACAATATTTTATCGGCATCTATCCGCCCAAAATACTGCTGTGCGCCCCATATTGCCGCACCGAGCGCGCATATTGCAACGATTGTCAGCGTATATTTTCCGAATTTATTCATCTGCGCCTCCCGTTTGTTCTTGCGGCAACAAAACCGCCGTCATATCAGACGCTTGCAGCAAATTATCAAACGCCTGTTGCACGGCCTCAAGCGTTACCGTATTGATTTTTTCTTCATAATTCTGCACATCGTCTAACTCAAAGCCCATTGAAAGCATATAACCAATCCAATTTGCCGCGGTTTGCGGATTGTCATTGAGATACACCATATTGGCGGAAATTTTGCGTTTGACTTGCGCCAAACGTTCGGCAGTCAGCGTTTTTTTGGCTTTCAGCAATGCCTCATTTAAGGTTTTTACAGCCGTTTCGGGTGTGAACGGCTTTTCCGTGTTTGGCGTCATCGTTACACTAAACACAGTGTTTGAACGCGTCATATAATTATAAGAAGCGCTGACACCGACGGCTTGACGCGATTGCAAAACCAAATCGCGATAGAGTTGCGCCGTTTCGCCGCCGCCGAGTAACTCCGCTAAAATATCATAAGCATAAATTTCATTTTGCAATTTTTCGCGCGGCGGTAGCATAAAAGCACGCAGCACGCGCGGTGTGGCAATATGCGGTAAGCTCATTTGCAACGTTTGGTGTGCGTTTTCCGTCACCGGTGCGATTTTTTCGCGTTCTACCGGTCGTTTTTCGAGTTTGCCGTAATATTTTTCGACCAAAGGACGAACCGTTTCCGCGTCAATATCACCGGAAAGCACTAAAATAGCATTGTTCGGCGCATAATACTTGTGATAAAAATCGAGTGTGTCGGCATATTTAAGTGCTGTAATTTCTTCCGGCAAACCGCTAATCGGCTGTCCGTAAGGCGAAGTGCCCCACATCATCATCCGAATTTTTTCATAAAACGGAGATGCCGGATTATTTTCCACCACCTGTTTGCGTTCTTGGAATACGATTTTGCGCTCAGCTTCAAAATCTGCTTCGCTGATTTTCAAATTACGCATACGGTCTGCTTCGAGAGCCAACAAAACTTCTAAACGGCTGACATCAGCAAATTGATGATACACCGTTACATCATAGCTGGTAAAGGCATTTGAATCCGCACCGTTTTTTTCCATAATGCGGTTAAATTCCGCTCCGCTGATTTTATCGGTGCCGCGAAACAAAAGGTGTTCCAACAAATGCGCACTGCCGCCGCGACCGCGAAACTCATCGACCGCCCCGACCTGATACCACAGCATTTGTTTGACCAGAGGTGCTTTGTGATTTTCGACAATTACGACACGCAACCCATTGTCAAGCTGCCATTCCTGCGCCTTAAAAATCGCCGCTTGCGCCAGCGCCGGCATCATACACAGTGCCAAGGTTAAAAAAAATCTATTCATTCTCGCTTGCAGAACCATCATCTTCATCGTTGTCTTGCGACTTTACCAAAACTTTGTTCGGACGCGCATCATATTCCGGCGGCAAAATCAGCGGTCGATTTGTCTGCACAAGTGTCTCGTCCGGACCTGTTTTTGCCATACCGAGTGTTTCCTTGGTCCATCCGCAAGCCGTTGTTGACAACAAAGCAACTACAGCCAAAATCACATAAATCTTTTTCATTTTTCTTCCCTTCCTTTTTTCTGTCCGTTCAACAATTCCAAAACAATCAAAATACCGGCACCGATACAAATAAAGCTGTCAGCAAAATTAAACGCCGGCCAATGGTGTGTTTTGAGGTGAAAATCCAAAAAATCAAGCACAGCTCCAAAGCGCACGCGGTCAATCACATTACCGAGCGCACCGCCGATAATCAGCCCCAAACACAAAATTTTTATTGTGTTTTTTTCTTTAAACATCCACCACAGCAAAAATAAACAAACCAACACAGATACGACACACAACACAATCCGCCCGAGTTCTCCGTGATTGTTAAACATTGAAAAGCTGACACCGGTGTTCCAAACTTTTACCAAATTAAAAAAGTCGCCAAAAGTGACGATTTCACCGTTATTAAGATGCGCCGCCAACAAGTATTTTGTAATCTGGTCGGCAAACAATGCGAAAAATATGGCGACAATGCCCAAAATCAAAATATTTCTCCCGTTAAAATTCTACGCAGAGTAATATAATACGCTTGTTTTTAATCTGCCACATTTAGATTAAAATAATCTACAATTTTTTTACACCGGCGGCAAAAAAAAGAATCCCTTACCCTTGCGGATAAGAGATTCTTTTTTATGTTGGAGTTACGCCGGTTTTTGGGCATAGCGCGCCTCCTTTACGGCCAAATAGGCACTGTAACGCCAGTAATCGGCCTTGAGAGCTGTTTGCAGCTTATCGTCTATTCGCTCGAACTCATTGTTGAGGATTTCGAGCAAATAATCGCGCTGACCCTGAGCCAAACTCAGACACAGATGTTGGAGTGCATCATACTCCAGATGATGTCCGGTCTGTGCAAAAATCAGATACTGTGCGTGCCCCATCTTCTTTTGGGCGACATAGCAGATATCCTTCTTGTTTTTGCAAAAGTTCGTCCAACGCTCGCCAATGATGCGCTGCTTTTCCTTATCGCTCACGCCGGTCAGCGAATGAGTTCCGAAGTCGACGGCATCGATATCGGCATAGGCATCGATAACTTTACCGATTCTCTCAATAAAGTTATTGTTGCCCGTGTTGAGCAACTTGCCTACAAGCTCGGCGTTTGGACGCTGCTGTCGAATCAAGCTGACGAGAACATCCGCCGGTGTCGCATACCCCTCGCATACATATTTGAGCAGAAGGTCGAACATCTCTTTGTTCGGCGTGCGAGACTTAAAGTAGCGCCACAGCTGGATTCTACTCCCGCTTTGACAGAGGTCGGCAATCTGACTGCGTGACAGTTCAATGCCTGCCGCAAGCCAGTTATCGCGCTCACTCTTGTCCTTCCAGAGCACCTCACGCACCTCCGTGGAAAATACGCCGCTGGACAGCAACGACTGCTTACCGCCGTCATTGTGCGACTTGTAGTAAGCAATCTGCGTTTTCGGAGAGTATTCGCATACTCTCTTCTTTCCCCACCGGATGAACTCGGCGCGATAACGCATCGGCAAAATCGCGATGAAGGGCTTCCACAACCAACGCATCAAATAGTAGATGCACAGATTGTGTGACCCAATCAGGCACCAATCAAACCACGTCGGCTCGATGTCGCGTTCGCGGGTTGACTTGTCATTCAAATCGCGCGCCGCACATTCCGGATTGATGAATACCTTTACAGGAAACCACAGCGGGCTGGTGATGAGCATCATGATTTTCCATAGCATAAACAGCACAGCGATGATAGAGGCACATAGCACACCCCATACACTTATGCATACTGCGCTAACTCCGTAGTTTTTGAAATTTGCCATAATCTAAAAATTTTTTGGCACCCTTAGTTTCCAATCGGGATATGAATAAAATGTTAGTCGTTCCGTGGAAACAAAGCTTGACGCTCATCCGAAACAACGCTCATCTTCAGAAATAAAGAATCTTTCACATTCATTCATAAATCGGAATCTGAATAAATTTCAAAAACGACCCAAAAATAAACATAAAAACATCCCTAATCCTTAAATAAGCAAGATTATTATATTGTTTTTAATCAATTTTGTCAAGATTTTTTTTATAAAAAAGCGGAAATTTTAGAACAAACCTTTTTTGCGGAAGAAAAAGCCGACCACAATCGTAATCAGCGCCGAAAGTGCAATAACTGTCGGAAAGCCGTAAGCAAATTCGCCAAACGGCATCGGCACATTCATTCCCCAAAAACTCCCCATCATCGTCGGCACGGAAAGCACAATCGTAATTGCCGCCAAAAACTTCATTATCTGGTTCAGGTTGTTGTTAATAATAGAGGCAAAACCATCCATCATACCTTCAAGAATCGAGCGGTGCATATCCACCATTTCAATCGCTTGTTTGTTTTCAACAATCACATCCTCAAGCAAGTCGGTGTCATCTTCGGTAAAAGCGAGCAAGCGCGCACTTGCCGGCGATTTGGTCATACGCAGAATTTTTTCCAAAACAAGCTGATTATCGCGCAAAGCGGTCGTAAAGTAGACCAGCGACTTTTGAATTTCCATCAGCTGAAACAGCTCTTCATTATGCGTGGTTTGCTTAAGCGAATCTTCAATATGCTCGGTTTTGCGGTTGATAATCGCCAAATAGCGCAAATAAAATTGCGTGATTTTGTAGAGAATCGAAAGCATAAACTTAGTGCGCTCACGCGTATCAAAACTTTTGGCGGTGTTTTTGTTAAACGAACTTAAAATGCGGTTATCTTTGGAACAAATCGTCAAAAAGTTTTCGCCGCTGAACACCAAACCGCACGGCAACGTATCAAAATTGCCCTCCTCATCTAACAATGGCAAATTCACAATAGTCGAAAAAATACCCTCATCTAACTCAACACGCGAACGTTCATCCGCATCCAAAGAGTTGCGCAAAATATCCGAATCGACTTTCAGCAACGAGGAGACTTTTGTAATTTCAGCACTTGTCGGATTGATTAAATTGAACCAAGATTGTGTTACTTTACCGAATCTTTTGAGCTTAACCAATTTGCCGCCGTCTTCTGTTTTATAAATGCGTAGCATAATTAAGCTCTCCTTTGATGACAATATTTTCAAAGTCAGTTTTGAATTGGTGCGGCCAAGAAGACTTGAACTTCCACGAGCTTAGCTCATAACGACCTCAACGTTACGCGTCTACCAATTCCGCCATGGCCGCATTCAAAACAACATATAATTATTATAATATTTTTTATAAATCAAGTTTTTTTTGCAACAAAATGGCATTTTTACACAATTTTTATTTTTATCTTGACAAAATCCACACAATATGTTATGTTTTTGACAGTTTGAAAAGTTATTTATTTACCTGTTGTGAATTTTTTTTATGTTTTATCAAAAAATTTAGTATGAAAAAAAGTGTATTATTTTTCTTGTTAGGCGCATTTTTTATTGCCTTAGCAAGTGTGCTTGTTTCTTGTGATTCCAAGAAAAAAGTCATCAAGGTCGGTCCCTATGAGCAGACGGAAGCCGAAGGTAAATTCGGTATCAAGGATTCTACTGGGCGCGTTGTGTTAGCTCCGGAGTTCGACAAGTTGGAGTGGAAGGCCGGTTGGAATGCACTGATTGCCGACAAGGGCGGCCTGAAGACCATCGTGGTCAACAGCTTCGTGATTGCCGAGAGCTTAGATGCACCAACCTTTGAGCCGATTGACGGCACTGAGTATCTCTACGTCAAGTGTCCGGACTCGTCCGTGTATCTATGGAAAGCCAAGGCCTCATATTTTATCGGTCCGTTCAACGACATTCGACTGATTGACGACATCGTTTTTCTCAATGCCGATGGAAAATGGGGTGCGGCTACGCTTGATCACAACGGATTAGCTCCGCGCAAGTATGAGCGAATCATCATCGTCAAGACCGATAAAACCCGTGCCGTATTAGTTAAAGACAAAGACGGTTGGGCAATGTTCGACAAAGACGGAGTGAGCGACGGTCAATGCTACGACACACCGTCCAAGGTGCTCGAAAAAAAGATTAAGACCCTTGGCGTTGAAGGCGAAATCGCCGTTGTAAATGTGAACTGGAATCTCTAACAAAATGCCGCGAGCACTTTTTTATGACAAAGAAGTGCTTGCGGTGCAAAAAAAAATTATTATGACAGAAACAAAAAAATATCAGTCGCAAGAACGCGACGATTTTCTCGGTAAGAATTCTTCTCGCGGTGCCGATAGGAATACCCCTGAAGGTTCGTTTCATGGCAAACCTCCGTATCGGAAGCGCACTGAGGACTTAGACGACAGTTTATAAAACTGTTTTACCTCTCAAGAAAAAACCCTTTAAGCCAATATGCTTAAAGGGTTTTTCTTTTTAGCGACAGAGTTACACCATCTTCACCAACATTTTTTGTGCCGGAATACATAAGCTGTGGCGTTCAAGCTGGCGCAAGAGAACATTTTTCAAGCGCAACTCAACCAATCTGATTTGTGCCTTTTCACAAAAAGAAAAATGCGTTGCGTATTCAATCAAAATTGCCTCATCTTGTCGTTCAGCCAAAGCCACTTGGGCTTCATGACTAAAGAAGGTATGTCTCCACCATTTGCGCAATTCTTCGAAACTACCGGTTTGCGCCAATTGCATCTCTAAATTCTTTTTTTCCATAATGATTTGATTATGAATAATGATACATAAATAATAATCGTTCTATTTAACAAAATTGTTGAAAAAGCAAGCACGTTATTCTGAGCCGACAAGCGAAGAATATTTTAAGACGCCGTGCAATTGCCGCAAAGTGATTCTATTGCTACTTTATAACACCCAAGGCCGCACAGCAACGTATGGAATCCTCGCGTCGGCGTTTGCCCCTTAGAATGACGAAAAAAGAAACACGCACATTGTCATTCTGAGGAGGCCGGGACGGCTGACGTCAGAATCCTCGGACGCTTAGTCCGATAACATGGGTTGTAGTCGCACTGACGTGCGAAGATCCTCACGTCGGCATTCGCCTCCTCAGGATGACAAAAAAGAAAACGCTCTTTAGGATGACGCTCAAGTTCTTTGCGCATATTTCAACAAATTCGTTTAATAGAGCGTTTTTTTTTAATATTGTCATGCCTTGACGAGATACACATCGTGCGCTTAGGGGGGCTGACAATCATTTTTTATTCTTTGCACGTTTGTTCAATATCGGCAAGGAAATCCTCAAGTTCCTGTTCGTGTTCGATTTCTTCTTTGAGGATTTTCTCGGCAATGCGATAAGTTTCATAATCGCGTCCGTGCGTCATATCGCAAATTCCCTCATAACGTCCGATGGCGCAACGCTCGGCTTCCAAATTGTCATGCAGGAGTCCCACAACATTAAAATTGCGCGGTGTAATATATTTGCAATGCGCCAATTCATTCCAACTCATCGGCTCCAATACCGGCACACCGCCGAGCTGAATAATCCTGTCCGCCAACCAATCGGCGTGTTTCAATTCCTCTGCCGCGTGTTCTTCAAATTCGCCGACAATCGCCGTGCGTTCTTGTCCGTAAGCTACTTTTGCCGCTACCCAATATTGATAATACGCCAGCCATTCTTCAGCGTATGCCTCATTCAATATTTTAAGCAAATTTTCAATATCGGTTTTAGCGATTTTTTTAGCCATTTCTCCCATAACATTTCTCCTTAAAATTACATCAACAACGCATACATAATTGCAAATTACCGGAAATCAATGTCGCGCGTTACAAAAACTTTACGACATATTAACTTTCCGGCGTTATAATATTTGTTAAGGAGAAAGAAATGGTTTTAGTTGCACCGAGTTTATTAGCGGCTGATTTCGGAAATTTGTTTGAACAAATCGCACTGGTTGAAAAAGCCGGTGCCGATTGGCTGCACTTTGATATTATGGACGGACACTTTGTGCCTAATTTGAGTTACGGCGCCGATTTTGTGCGACAAATGCGCCCGCAATCCAAGCTGTTTTTTGACGTGCATTTAATGGTGGAAGAACCGCTGAATTTTTTGCCGATGTTTGAAAACTGCGGTGCTGACCAAATTACCGTGCATTATGAGGCAAGTTCCGATTTGTCGGCGGTTGTGAAGTGGCTCAAGGCGCGCGGAATAAAGGTCGGGGTTTCACTCAAACCGCAAACGAATGTTGATGTTTTGGCACCATATCTCGACCACATTGATAATATTTTGATTATGACGGTTGAACCGGGGTTCGGCGGGCAAAAATTTATGGACGATATGTTGCCGAAAATCAATGCAGCCCGCAAACTCATCGGCAACCGCGGCATAACACTTGAAGTCGACGGCGGTATCAATGTGCAGACAGCGGCATTATGTGTAAATGCCGGCGCTTATGTTTTGGTTGCCGGAAGCGCCATTTTCAAAGCCGAAAATCCGGCGCAAATTATTCAACAATTACAGCGTTCGGGAGAATGATAATGGCAATGATTTTAATAGCGGAAGACGAACAGGCAATCTCTGTTTTGCTTAAATATAATCTCGAAAAGGCCGGATATGAAACAGTGTGTGTGGCGCACGGCAATCGTGTGTTGTCAGCGGTCGAAAAAAATATGCCGTCACTGATTTTGCTCGACTGGATGTTGCCGGAAATTTCCGGTTTGGAATTATGTAAAGTCATTCGTAACAATCCGGATTGGAAAAATATTCCGATTATTATGCTGACGGCAAAAGGGCAAGAAGAAGATAAAATTGCCGGACTTTCCGCCGGTGCCGACGATTATGTAACCAAGCCGTTTTCGGTGCCGGAACTGCTCGCGCGAATCAAAACAAATTTGCGTCGTTCAAGCAGCGTTGCCTCCGCAATCAAAAAAGAATATGTATTTCGAGATATTGTTCTCAATACAGTTGAAAAAAAGGTTTTTCGCGGAGAAAATTATGTGCAACTCGGTCCGACCGAATTTAGGATTTTGCAAATGCTTATTTCTAATCCGCAACAAGTATTTTCACGCGATGAGGTCTTAAAAACGGTATGGGGACAGAGCATTTATGTTGAGCCGCGCACGGTTGATGTGCATATCCGCCGTCTGCGTAAAGCGCTCAACGAATTCGGACCGGACTATATTCGCACCATCAGAGCCACCGGCTATTCGCTCGACGACCATCAGGTTGAAGAATAGATTATTCCTCATTACTATACATTTTTTGTGCTGCAACATAATCGAATTTGCCGCTCCCCAACAATGGCGGCTTTTTGGTGAAAAACACCTCGCGCGGAATCCATAATTCGCTGATACCCTGCTCTTTGAAATAACTTTTGATTTTGGCAACTGCGGCTTCTTCGTTTGAGGTAATCAGCACCAATTTTTCGCCTTTTTTCTCGTCCTCAACCGCAATAATACCCTGCTTGGCGTCCGGATACATCTGGTCCAAAAGCTGTTCCACCGCCGTCAACGACACCATCTCACCGCCGATTTTCGCAAAGCGTTTGGCACGCCCGCAAATCGTCATATAACCCTCATCATCAAAGCTGACAATATCGCCGGTGTCATACCATTCATCCGCCTTATCCAAAACTTTCGGCTTATCGGCGCGCATATAACCCTGCATTACATTGTCGCCTTTAACCGACAGGCGTCCGCCTTCGTCCACACCGCTGACTTTTTCCAAACGATATTCAATGCGTGTGAGTAAGCGCCCGACCGTGTTTTCTTTATAAAACATCGGTGTATTAACCGCCAAAACCGGCGCTGTTTCTGTTGTGCCGTAGCCCTCAAAAATGCGCACACCGAATTTTTTAAACCACATTTGCTCCGTGCGTTCTTTAAGCTTTTCACCACCGACCACCGCAAACCGCACCGAAAAAAAGTCATACGGATGCGCCCGTCGCCCATAGCCGTAAAGAAAAGTGTCTGTGCCTAAAATAGCGGTTGCCTGAATATCATAAGCCACTTCCGGCACAATGCGATAATGCAAAGGCGACGGATAAAAATAGGTCTTCACACCGTAGAGCATCGGCAACAATGTGCCGACCGTCAAGCCGAACGAGTGAAACATCGGCAGCGCATTCAAAATAACATCGCTCGAATTAAACGGCACCGCCAAATGAATCTGTAATATGTTTGCCAGCAAATTGCGATGCGAAAGCAAAACCGCTTTCGGTAGTCCCTCCGAGCCGGAAGTGTATAAAATCGCCGCCGTATCCGTTGCTTTTGCCGATGATTTGCGACGTCGCCAATAGCGCCATAATCCGGTTAATTTATCGGCGAATGTTATCTGTTTGGCCAAATCTTCCAAATAAATCTTATCGCAATCGGCGCTGTCGGCACAATCTTCCAAACGTTGCAATTTACCGGCTTCGATAAACTGCCGCGCGGTAATCATTTTTTTGAGTCCGACGGTTTTAATGCACGACGTAAATTGTTTGTCGCCGAGCGAAAAATTCATCATCACCGGCACTTTTCCGACACTGTGTAATGCCAAAAAGCTGACCAGCCCCGCCAAGCTGTTCGGCAACAAAATCCCGACATATTTTTCTTTGGCAAAAACGCGTTCAAACACCGTGCCGAGCACATATATCTTGAGCATAAGCTGTTTATAGGTCAGCGTTTTCTGCCCGATATCGACCGCTATCTTACGCGTGTCGCCATATATTTTTTCGGCGCGCAAAAAGGCATTAAACAGCGGCATATTGATATCGGTTGTATCATAAAGCATATTTGCCATAATATCGTGCAGTTGCAACGCCGCCTGTTGCCGACGTTCGCGCGCACTCAAACCTTCTGATGTCGTAATTTTTTGTGCTGGTAAAATCGTCATTGTCACACGCGGAAACATTTTGGCTTTCAGCAAATGCGTAATATACGACAACTTGGAATATTGCGGCCCGTCAAAACGCACCGGAACAATGTTGGCGCCGGACTTTTCCGCCACCACGCCGGTGCCCTCAAAAATCTTCATCAGACTGCCGGTCACGGTTATGCGTCCTTCCGGAAAAATCATCACCGTGCGCCCTTGATTGATAACTTCAATTAACGAACGAATCGCGAGCGGATTAGTCGGGTTCAGCGGATAAAAATTCACCAAACCGCCAAACAAACGCACAAACCATTTTTTCTCCCACGCGGCATCAATCGCAAACGTCATCTTGCGCGGTAAATATACCGCAGCCAACAGACCGTCCAAAAGTGAAATGTGATTGGCAACAACAAGTGTTCTGAGGCCGGCTTTTTCCAAATTTTCCAAACCATTGACACGAACGCGGAAACACGTCCCAAGCAACATATAAAACAGTGAGCGCACCAACGAATCCGGCAACAAACGACAAATATAAATCGCCACGGCAACACTCGCCAACGCAATCATCAAAAACAGTTCGGTAATATTCAGCCCTATTCCCATAAACACGGCCGAGATGACTGCCACCAAAACCATACCGAGCGCGTTGATAATGTTGTTTCCGGCAATCACCGACGCCACGCAATTTTTCGGTGCCCGTTTTTGCATCAGCGCGTTGAGAGGCACCACATACATTCCGCCGCAAAAAGCAATCGCAAACATAAAAAACGCCAGTGTCTGACTGCGTGCCATAGCCATAAAATCACGCGCAGAAACAGTTTCTATAGGCGTATCATAACCAACGGTCAGCACATAAATCGCCAGCGCACACACACTCAACCCGACCGCGCTAATCGGCACATACAGTACCGAAACCCGACCTTTAAGCAGGTGATTACACATCAGCGAACCGGCACCGACACCGAGCGCAAACAAAATCAGAAACAGCGTCACGACTTCCGGCTCAGTGTTGAAAAACTTACCGCACAGCGGGAAAATATTGGTCGCGAAAAACGCACCGAGCATCCAAAACCAAGTCGCTCCGATGATGGCGCGGAAAATAATTGCGCGCGAGCTTATCAGTTTGATATTGTCTTTAATTTGCTTGAAAATATTAAAGTGAATTTTTAAGTTTTTATCCGCACCCGGCGCATTCGGAATTTTATAGGCCGCCGCCATACCGATTAACGAGCAGGCAATCAACAAAACAATGGCGGCATTAACTGACAGCATCGTCCCGAGCATTGTGCCTAAAATAATCGAAATATAAGTGCTGCCTTCAACATACGCATTACCGGCAATCAATTCTTTTTGACTCAGAAGCTGCGGCAACAGTGCATATTTAATCGGCCCGAAAAAAGTTGACTGTGTTCCCATCAAAAATAGTAAAATTATCAGCAACGGCACACTTTTGGTCAAAAACAACGCACCGGCACCAATCATCAAACAAAGCTCGGTTATTTTTAAGATTCGAACCAAAAATGCGCGATTATATTTGTCGGCAATCAATCCTGCCAACGCCGAAAACAGAAAATACGGCAGAATAAACATTCCGGCGATAATGTTAGAATAAATGCTTGCCGCCTGCGAATCGTTTGCCATTTTAAACGCCACAAAAGTCAACAGTGTGTTTTTGAAAATATTATCGTTTAACGCCCCGAAAAATTGCGTAATAAGGAGCGGCACAAAGCGCGCTCCTTTCCAAAAATCCTTATCCATAAAATCCTCGTATTAAATCTTAAAAATTCCAAGCCAAGCCGAGCAAAGCGCGGTAGTCATTAGATGTCGCGCGATGTTCCGGATTGACCCGAACATCAAATTCGCTGCTGATGCTCAAATTATCATTGACCGCTTTGTTCGCATAAAGCGCAAACTTATATTCACGCTTGTTCGGCTTCATACTCGCCGCGTATTGATGACGATAAACCGTGTCCGAATAATTATCGCGGCCGCTTGCCATATCAACACGCAATTTGCCGTGTTCTATCCGAAGCGGAGATGATATTCTAAAACCGAAGTCTGTCGTTTTGTCGTAGCGATAATTCGCGTCTAACGCAAAGCTGCTGCTGAGCAACGTCCCCGTCTTGAGCATATTTGAATTAAACGACTGTGCTTCCGTCATACCCTGATAATAACTGCCGCTGAACGTCCATTTATGACCGGCTTTATACGCCGCCGTCACACCCGTGTAATACGTCCGGCTTTCCGGCAAACCGAATGCGCCGGAACCGTTCATCCCGAGAAGCGCCTCATCTTCATAAAGCATACCGGAATTAAACGATAAGTTTAATTTTTTGCTCGGACGGAAAGATAATTCCGTATCCACCGCATACGCTGTTTTCTTAAACGTCCGGTCATTGAAATCTTTATCCCCGTCATACAAGCCGTTGCGACCGCTAACCGCCTGTAACTTAAAACCGTATTTCGGCGTTATGTCATAACCGATGTGCGCGCCATACGCCGAGTTAAACGACATAAACGGGTTGTTCATATCCGCAGATTTGCCGCCGACCGTGCCGTAATGCGTGTTTTCGCTGAAAAAGAAACCGCTCGTGATTTTGCCGGTTTTAAAACTCGTGTCCATAAAGCCGAAACCGCTGTTACTGCCCATCGGCGCTTCTGAATACGAAAAACTTATTTTGCCCTCTTGTTCGTGCTTGAGTTTAACATTCGGAACAATATGCGACACATCGTTTTTAAGCGCCTTATAGCCGGAATGTGTGGTCGAAATATAACGCGATGTTGCAACATCAAACGGACGATAATAACGGTCAAATATCGTCATACTCTCAGGTAGTGCGCGGAAAACTGCCTCTCCCAAAGAAGATGTTACTGTTAAATGTGCATCATTTAAGCTAATATACGGTGTTGCCACCGAATCACCCGACAAAGTTGCCACACTTAATGTGCCGTTGTTGACTGTCGGTGGAATATAATACGTTATCGCCTTACCCAAATCCAATAAGCCGGCACCGTATTTGCGCTCGCTGTAATCGGTCGCCGCCGTTTTGTTTGCTGTTTCCATCAAAATCTCGATGATTTCCGATGAGTGCAAGAACGGGAATGCCGATTTCAGAACGGCAATACTGCCTGTCACAACCGGTGCTGCCTGCGACGTGCCGATCATACCGCCGTATTCTGTATGAGCGGCTTCCGGTGTTTCTAAAGTTGATGAATAAATCTCCCCTCTGCCGTATGACGATTTGCTACCGCCCGGCGCAGCAATACAATATGCTGCCGTGCTGCCGCAGGCGTTTGAAAACGATGACTTGGAATAACTCTTAACCATACCGTCATCACCTGTTGTAACATCAACAGAAACAACCGTCAGCATCATCAATTTACCGTAATCGATTTTTGAAACCTTGCTGTCTGAGCGATATTGAGTCCCCAAATTTTTCAAACCGGCTAAAATTGTCGGTTCGGAATAACTGTCGTTACCGGCGGCCATAACCCAAATCATACCGTCGGTTGCCGAATAGCCGGTCGCATTGTTTTTGACGGTCGTATAATTGTCTATTGTCCACTCGGCCGCTTTGCGTGAACCGATTTGCAAATTATCATTATTTGACATAACATAAGACTTGATTGTCGACGCATTTTTGAGCGATGTGGCTTTGTTTCCCAAGCTGATATTCAGGGCAATTGCGCCGTTTTCGATAGCCGCGCGCACCGGACGGTCCATCGGCGAAATCAAATCCCAACGCAAACCGTATATGTCGGTATTGGAAAATGCCACACCCATCATTCCTGAATTTTTTCTGTCCCAGTTTGCCGCAATAATACCGGCGACATGAGTGCCGTGCGTATAAAAATTGCCGGTCAGCGGATTTTTCCCGTATAACGGTGCCGGACTGTCTTGTAACTGATCCCAGTCATAGTTTTCCGGATACATCGCCGCCCACTTATCAAGTTCGCCCTCATTAAATCCGTCATCTTCATAGATAATGGTTTTACCGTCATCGCCATATAATGAACGTTTTTGTTTTACGACCGTGGTGAACCACCCCGAACGTTCTTCATAATTTTCCACCAGCCAGCAATTTACCCTGTCTTGTCCGCGACAAGGACCGTAATCAAAGCTTTTTCCCGAAACTTTGCTGGTGCCGTCCGCCAATTTAAACTCTTGGTGCAAATAATCCACGCCGGTATCCAAAACAGCCACAACATTTTTGTAAGAGTCCAATTTGCTGACTAAGTTATTTTGAGAATCGTGACCGTATAAAAAGCTGTATGCTTTGGCGGCACGAATACCGTCAAGAAAACTCGTGGTAATTTCCCGAACACCTTTGTCATCTGTATAATCGGAAGACACACCGTAACCGCTGTATTCGGCATAACCGATGCGACCGCGCCGTCTGAAATCATCTTCGGTATAATAAACAAAATCAGAGGAATTGGTGTGCGAATAGCTGTTCGTTGTTAAATATTTTTGCATACGGCTGATAATGTCGGCCTGACGTTGAGTCACGGTGTTCCCCGAATCATACACGGTATCGGACGATGATGTGCTACTTGAACCGCTGTTATCGCCCTGATTACCGCCGTTATTGTTTGAAGATGAGCCGCTGCCCCCGCCACCTCCGCCGCCACCGGAGGATACAGCTATCGCAATACCGGCACCGACCGCCGCTACACCGGCGCCGATTAAAGCCACCTTTCCGTAATTGGTCGGTTTTTTCATCATACAGCCGGCATTGGCATTGGCTCCGTAACGAGCCAACAAATTATAAGCATTCCACTGTTTATCATAATAGGCCTTGCATAATGCCGTTTGACCGCTACCGTCGGGCGTATCTATTACGATACCGCTTCGCAAATACGATTCGATTGCCGCAGTATTATTGTTTTTTGCGGCGTTGTAAAGTTTATCGCTCATACTGCCGAAAGCATAGGCATTTGACTGATAAAACCAGCTTAAACATAACGCCGTCAACAAATATTTGTATTTCATGCAAGTCCTCATCTGTTATAAAAAAACTACGAATAAATTACAATATTTTTCTTAAGATTGCAAGCATAAAATATACGGCCAAAGACGCAAAAAAAGGGACCCGCCGGCTTAGCCGGCGGTTCTTATTAGACGCCTATAAGGCT
>CAMAJR010000016.1 GCA_945835885.1 uncultured Alphaproteobacteria bacterium | reverse complement strand
CCGTCATTCTCCTTTTTTTGAATTATCACTTAAATCATATCTTCGTTTTTGCAAAAATAATTATTTACTTTTATCTGTTGCTGTAACTTTCTCTTCCCAACCGCCGCGCTCTGATTGCTGCCAATAGTGCATTTCGTAGTCTGCGGTTTTATATTCTTTCCACAAACGGCGTGCCTGTTCGACTGCCTCAGTGTTTTTACCGTCAAAGATATTAAAAATGCGTTCATAACTCTCGGCATTTTTTGTTTCGGTGCCATTTGTTAAAAACAAAAATTGCGCCTTATTGGCATTATTATCTTCATCGGTTATCCAAATCGGCTGTTCGTCCGCAAAACCGTCTTTACGCGAGCCGTGCGGCAAAAAACTTTCTTCATCATACGTCCACAAAAACGTATTGAGCGCTTCCACCTTTTCCGTTCCGGTTTTGAGTAAAACTCTTTTACCTTGTGTATACGCTTTGGTTAAAAGTTTCGGTAAAACTTCTTCCAAAGTTGTGCGCGTCAGATGATAAAAATCAATTCGACTCATACGGCATATCCAAGTTTAAAGTTATCGAATCAACGGTATCATCGCCTATAAATTGCAGCACAACTTTACCGATACCGAGCGATTCTTTAATCAGAATACGCAAATCTTCAAATCCGAACACCTTACGGTTGTTCACGGTGTTGAATTTGTCACCGACGCTTATACCTTTTTCCTGCGCTTCCGAATGCGGCACAATATCGGTGACCACAAATTCTTGCAAAACTTCATCAAACGCCAAAGTCATATTCAACTCCGGAAAAGCAGCTTGTTCATCTGAAGAATATTTTTCAGACGGCAGCAAATCCTCGATATTTTCATTTGCACCGGCATTTGCTTTAGGCGTTTCTTTTGCGGCTTCGGTTGATGTTTCGATTTCAAGTGAAACAATTTTGCCGTCACGCAAGACTTCCACCGGCAACTTTGTATTCGGCGGTGTTTGTGCAACACCGAGTGAAAAATGGCGTGGTGATTTTAAGGACAAATCGCCGACCTTTTCCAACACATCTCCGACTTGCAAGCCGGCTTTGGCTGCCGGCGATTCTTCCACCATTGACGCCACCACCAATTTATTTTTTTGTTCCGCGTCAGTGCTTCTGATTTTTTGCACCCCCATACCGAGCCATCCGCGCACCACTTTACCGTTAAGTTTCAGTTGCTCTGCCACCCAACGCACCGTGTTTGACGGCGCGGCAAATCCGACTCCGGCATCGACACCGGAAGTCGAAAAAATTGCCGTATTCATACCGATAATATTCCCGTCCATATTAAACAATGGACCACCGGAATTGCCTTGATTGATTGCCGAATCGGTTTGAATAAAATTATCATACGGACCTTTTTCAATATCACGTTCTTTGGCCGAAACAATACCGGAAGATACGCTGTTGCCGAGACCAAACGGATTTCCGATGGCAAACACCGCATTTCCGACACGAATGGTCTCCGAATCGGCAAAAGTCGCCGGTTCAAAACCGACCGGTTTCAACGCTTTAAGCAACGCAATATCGGTTTTTTCATCCGCACCGACCAATTTGGCTTCAAATACCTCATCATCAACCGTCGTCAGTATAATGTTTTTCGCATTTTCCGTAACATGTGCATTGGTAACGACATAACCGTCGGCACTGATAATAATACCGGCGCCGAGTGCCTGTTCGCTATCATTATCGGCAACAATGCTGACTACCGACGGATTGACCTCGGCAATCACGTCTTCAAGCGGACGCGAATCGGCAACGGCCTCGTGTGTCCAAACACATAAACACAGAAAAAATCCGCACAGCTTTTTCATCGGTTTTATTTATCCATACTCTTGTTAAAGAACTTCAAGAAATCAGAATCCGGTGATAAAATCAGCGATGTATCCTTATCGGCAAGCGATTTGCGATAAGCATCGAGCGAACGATAAAAGTCATAAAACTCGACATCTTGACCAACCGTTTTGTTCCACAACTGAACGGCCTCTTTATCACCTTCACCGCGGGTAATTTGTGCATTTTTTTCAGCTTCGGCAACAATAATGGTGGCCTCTTTATCGGCAGTAGCGCGAATATTTTGTGCTTGCTGTTGACCTTTGGCGCGAAACTCTTTGGCATCACGTTGACGCTCGGTTTTCATACGGTCGTTAATGGCTTGCATCACTTCACGCGGCAAATCGGCGCGGCGAATCCGCACATCTGCCACACTGACACCGATTGCCTCGGCATCTTTTTTTACCGTGCTGCTGATATCGCTCATAATCCGTGTGCGTTTTTCCGACAAGAGTTCGGTCAGCGTAATACGCCCCAAAACTTTGCGTAATGACGAATTGACAATTTCTGCCAGTTTGCTGCGCGCTTGCGTTTCTGTGCGCACGGTTTGATAAAACTTAAGCGGGTCCACAATCTTATAACGTGTAAAACTGT
This sequence comes from uncultured Alphaproteobacteria bacterium, assembly GCA_945835885.1. GTDB lineage: Bacteria > Pseudomonadota > Alphaproteobacteria > RF32 > CAG-239 > RUG410. The sequence continues at coordinate 25,223 of CAMAJR010000016.1, read as the reverse complement.
CAACATCTAAGCGCTTTTTATCATTCAAAACCACTTCTTGCGCCGGCGGGTCTAAATTAAGCAGACGTGCATCATAAAACACCACATTTTGCACAAACGGAACCTTAAACTTCAACCCCGGTTCACGCACCACGCGAATCGGCTCACCGAATTGCAAAACAATTGCCTGCTCCGACTGGTAGACGATATAAGTCGAACTTAAAATCACAATTACAACGGCGGCAGCAACCACACCTAAAATATGCCAAATTCCTATTCTGTTCATTTTTTTACTCCTTTTTTCCGTTCAATTGCAAAATCGGCAAAAGATTACCTTTTTGCGATGGGTCAATAATTACTTTGTTTGATTTTGAAAGCACATCTTCCAATGTTTCCAAATACATTTTTTTGATTGTGACTTCTTTGCCTTCTTTGTATGCGTCATAAACCGAAGAAAAACGTTTAGCATCACCTTCGGCTTTATTGATAACCGCTGCTTTATACGCTTCGGCATCTTGCGTTATTTGCGCCGCATGGCCGTGTGCTTTCGGCAAAACTTCGTTGCGATATGCTTCTGCTTCGTTTTTGAAACGTTCCATATCGGCTTTTGCGCGTTGGACTTCGTTAAACGCATCTACAACTTCTCTCGGAGGGTCGGCTTTTTGCAACTTTACACGAACAATTGAAATACCAGAGCCGAATTCATCTAAAACGCGTTGTAATTCTTCTTTGGTATCATCTTCCACCTTTCCGCGGTCTCCGGTAATAATCGGCTGCATCTCAGACTGTCCGACAATTTCACGCAACACGGATTGCGCCGCAACACTGACGGTTTCATCCGGATTACGAATACTGAACAAATAATCTTTTGCATCTTTAATTGTCCACACAACCGTCAGGTTAATATCAACAATATTTTCATCACCTGTCAACATATGGCTTTCGGTAAAAGCGTTGTTGCGATAGTCGCGTGCATCCGCCGTCCCTAAGTTGATACTGCGTTCTTGTGTTACATTGACTTTGATAACATCTTCAAACGGTGACGGCCAATGATAATGCAAACCGGCGTCAGTGGTATCAACATATTTACCAAAACGAAGAACCACTCCTGACTCACTCGGCTGAACCTGATAAAAACCGCTGCAAATCCATAAAACAAACAGCAATAAAATACCATATTTGGCGTAACCGTGCCAATTATTCGGTGTTCCGCCGTTTAGAACCTTAAACTTACGAACTTCGTCGGAAACGTTATTCCAGACGCTGTCATAATCCCACGGATTATTCTTTTTAGCCATTTTTTCTCCTTTATAAAAATATTTTCGTTGCTTTACGATAATCCATCTGTTAAATAAATGCAATAAATATTTATCCTTATAAGGAGTGCATTTTATGACAGATACGGAAATTACGGCGATTGCGGAACAGTATTATCCGCGCAATTTTATCTCAAATATCAAAATATTGGGGAAACGTGTCATTATCGAATACAAAAACTTGGCAGAAAATCCTAAAATTACGACCGAACTGAAGCAAAAATTAAGCGAACTTATGCCTGAATATAAGGTTTCCGTTATCTTTGTGGAAGAAAAAAATACAAATCTCGGCGTGCAGGCAATTGAAAAATGGAAAGTTACCGGCGTTAAAAACATTATCGGTGTCGCATCCGGCAAAGGCGGTGTCGGCAAATCAACAACTGCCGTCAATTTGGCTTTAGCGCTTGCCAACTGCGGTAAACGTGTCGCTTTGGTCGATGCCGATATTTACGGACCGTCGGTTCCGACAATGCTCGGCTACGAGGGGGCGCCTCTGATTACAAACGACGGTGAGCATTTTTTACCGTTTCGTGAATACGGAATCGAATCGATTTCCATCGGCTCACTGATTGACCGAAATACTCCTCTGATTTGGCGTGGGGCAAAGGCGTGCGGAGCTATTGAGCAGCTGATGACCGAAACCGATTGGGGCGAAATTGATATTATGGTGATTGATATGCCGCCGGGAACGGGTGATATTTTGATTACATTGTCGCAACGCGTTGATTTTGCCGGAATTGTTATTGTATCGACACCACAAGATATTGCGCTGATAGACGCCATTAAAGGAGTTAATATGTTCAAAAAGACCGGCACAACTGTTTTGGGAATTGTGGAAAATATGAGTTACTTTGTATGCCCGCATTGCGGCGAACGTGCCGATATTTTTGGTCACAACGGTGCAAAACAGACCGCCGAAAGTATGGGTGAAACTTTTTTGGGTGCCATTCCGTTGGAACCGGAAATTCGCCGAACTTCCGATGCCGGCACACCGATTGTGGCGGCAAATCCGGACAGTCCGCACACCAAAGCGTATGAAGAAATTGCACAAAAAATTATTCAACGAATCGGATAAAACAAGATTTTATTTCAGCATACGCACGCGTTCTTCAAGCGGCAAAAACTTCTTTGCCTCCGGTTCGGATTCAATCGCACCGAAAGGCATTTGTGCCACAAGTTCCCAAGTTTTCGGTAAATCGAACATTTTGTTGACGTTCTTTTCTATCAGCTCGTTATAATGTTGCAGCGAGGCACCGACTTCGTTTTCTGAAAGTCCTTGCCAAATCATATATTGCAACATACCATTGGCTTGTTGTGTCCAAACCTTCATATTGCGTGCGTATTGCGGAAACTGCTTTTTGAGAGCCATCAGCGCCTTGGTTTCTTCAAAAAACAAAATTGTGCCGGCGGCATTGGCAAAACCGTCGATTTTCTTTTTGGTCGCCTCAACTTGTTTTGAACCGATAACGGCTTGTAATGCCGTCCACACGCTTTGCCAGAACAGTTTGTGACTTTTGCCGAACAGCACCGCCACTCGCGCCGATTGCACATTAAAAGGTGTCGGACAATGTTTGACACACGCCTCGACGGTTTCCATAAAGCAATTTTCCGAAACCGGAAGATAGCCGTTTAATTTATACACCGAGCGCCGACGGCTCAAGCTGTCTTGTTCGATACATTTCATAATTTTTCTCCTTTTATTGTGTTAAATATAGCATAAAGACATAAAAACAAGCTAATCAATATAATTATGAACTTTTGCCAGACGCTGTTTAACTGCGGCAGCCGCTGCCTTTGCCTTAAGTTCATTATACACGTCAAGCGCCGAATTAAAATAATTGCGCGCCTCAAGTAAAAATGTTTCATCTTCATTTTGCTTGCCGAGCAAATAGTATATATTGCCGATAGCTTCTTGAATACCGGCCCACTCCATCGGATAAACGCGTTGTTCAAATACTTCTTGCTGGTTGCGATAACTGTTGATGGCAAGTTGCATAATATCACTGCTTTTTGTGGCCATTCCGAGCGTTGCCAAATAATAGCCGAGCAAACCCTCAACATGACACCACGATTGCATAAACTGCGATTTGGTATAAACCTTTTCCGCTTCCCGCAACTGCGCCACGGCATCACGCAATGCCTGCAAATCGTTGGTCTGCTTCCAATAATCAAAATACAGCACAGCCAAATGATAAGCAATCAAACCGTAGTCATACGGATAGTTTTTATTGAGGTATTTGTGTGCCTCCTGATAATAAGCAATTGCCGACTTTAAATAATCCGAACAATCCGGCAATTGTTTGTCATAATATGCGCAGGCAAAAAGCTGCGCCATATTGTGATAGACCTCGCCGTAATAAACGGGTTGCATCATCAGCCGAATGTCTTTTAACGCGGTTTCAAACAGTTTTTGTATCACATCAATATCGACTGATGTCAAATTGTCTTTAGCATTACTCAAATAAATTTTACCGAGCATATTCATAATATACGGCATAAACTCACGCGATATATCTTTCGGAGACGTATCTGCCGCCAACAACTCGATAATATCTTGCAACAATATTGCCTTGCTTGACTTTTGGTCATTGGTAACCGGACGCACCGCCGCAATAATAATACCGCATATCACCAACAACACCGATTCCGAAAAACTGCCGGCGGTCGTTAAATAGCTGAGCGGAATAAATAAGCTGTCTAACAGCGGGTAAGATAAATCATCATTCGGAATCACATACGGATCGGCAATTTGAAAATTGAGACGAATCTTTCCGTTTTCCTCATATCCCCAAACCAAAATATCGGAGTGCGTCGAACTTAAAATTTTATTGCCACGGTCAATAAAATCAAAAAAATTACGACCTTGCAAGTTTAGAAATCCTTTTGGAAATGCCTCATCAAAAAAATTAACTTCAAACAACGGGTTATGCTTTAAGATTTCGGCAAAACGCCGCCCGCAATTCATACTGCACTTATCTTCAAAAGCAACAACCGTCACCCGAAAAATGCCGCCTGATGTTTGGGTTTTCGGGGCGGTTAAAAATTTGCGAATATTTTCGATACAATGATTAAACGGCATTATTCCCCGTCCTTTTTCTGTCCGCTTAACAAATTTTTGGTTTCTTCGATATTTTGTTTCAATTCGTTCACAAATTCCCGATTGATTTCTTTCAGTGAATTTGCACTTTGTTTTCCATTGTTGCCGTTCAGCCATAATGCCAAACCGAAAGCGACAATCAGCAGTGAATATTGATTGAGTGCAAACAGTTGAAACCAGCCCATAAACAGCAACACAATACAAATACGCGCAATTTTTACCGACAAACCTTGCAGCGTGAACCGTTCGGTATCAGCATAATAGTTTGTATTTTCACGCAAAAAGCCGCTATGTGTTACCATAAAACGGCGCCATAGCGCAACCGCAATTTCCGCCCATAAAAAGGTCGTAAAAATTATACAGGACGAAAAGCCGAACTCTCCTAAATTCATCAGCAATAAATTGCAAACCAAATAAGAGATTGCGACACAAGCGCCATCATCTATATCTATTTTGATTTCATAATAATTTAAGGTTAAATACGCTCCGTATATTCCAATCAACAATGCCGCACAAAAAGCAATATATGCAGGCGTTGCGCCGACAAGACACAAAATACACAGTCCGGCAGAAACACACATCAGCGGAATCGAAACGACGTGCGGCAAAATATTCAATGTGCGCATACCTAAGCAAAACGCCGAGCCAAAAACAAAAGCAATTCCCTGAACGACGTAATTCGGTAAATTCGGATACGGATTGCCTTCTCCAATCGGTTGCAACCAAACAGTCAATCCGACCGCAATCATCACCGTCAAATCAAATCCCCGCTCCTCAAACATCAAAAATGCCAAATATATCGCTCCGGCGCAAATCAGCGGCACCAACACACGCGTCACTGTCAGCGATTCGATAAAATCTGTTTTATCGGCAACAAACCACGCACCGATACTTCCGACGGCATATAAGCCGAGTATATACAATATCGGCAACATCGGTATCGTCAGTTCCAAAGACTGTTCAAACTTGTTAATTTGCGGCCGATATATCAAATACATTAATGTAAAACCGGCCATTGCGAACAACAGCATATTTATCAAAGATAACAGCATTCGACATCTCCTTAATTGATATTCAGCATACACATAATTTATTAAATTATTCTTTGCATTTTGCAAATAAAGAAAGAATCCATTCCTTTTTGCGCACCGGCATAATACGGAAGCGTGCGCACCGTTCCGTTTTCAGAAATAAGCGAATCATTCCACGTTCCGATGTCATCAGCGGTTATCGGCACAATTTTATAATTTTGGTGTTTCCGTAAAAAATCGGCAATTTGTTGTTCACCTTCGATTTGGCAAACGGAACAAACACTATAAAGCAAAATACCGCCGAGTTTCAGTGCATTTTCGCAAGCATCTAACAACTCTTTTTGCAACATTGCCTGCTCTACGGCATCTTGAATATTTTTAATATGAAGAACTTCGGGATGGCGGCGGAAAGTGCCGGTAGCCGAACACGGCGCATCAAGTAAAACAGCATCGAACTGCTCGGGTGCCGACCGCAAATATTCGAGCGCATCAATCGCTTGCGTCTTAACCTTATCGAATCCGAGACGATGCATATTTTGGCGCAGAGTTTCAAGCCGCTGAGCAGAAATATCAAGTGCCGTAACGTCTGCGCCTTTTGCACATAGCTGCGCCGTTTTTCCCCCGGGTGCGGCGCATAAATCCAACACCTTTTTTCCGGCTACATCGCCCATTGCCAAAACCGGAAGCGATGCGGCAACATCTTGCACCCACCACACCCCGTCATCATATTCGGGCACCTGTTGCACTTTTGGCGCATTATACAAACGCAGCGTTCCGTTCGGTAAAATATCCGCATCCGTTTTTTGCGCCAAAACCGCAGCATTTGATTTGACCGTAATATCAAGCGGCGGTTGCTCTATAACGCTGACGCCGATTTGCCGAATTTGCGCGGCGTCGTATCCTGCTAAAATTTCAACAAACGAATCGGGTAACGGGCTGATTTTTTCGGCCTTTTGCAACAGCTCATTTTTTTGTGCGCACACCTTGCGCAAGACAGCGTTTGCCAATCCGCCCAAAAACTTATCGTTAGTATTGCGGATATTTTTCACGGTTTCGTTAATCACAGCGTATTCTGCGGTTTGCATATATAAAATCTCGGCAATCGCAGCAATCAAAAGATATTCTGCCAAACGATGTTTGTTGGGGATTTTTTTGCTTAAAAAACCGCTTAAAATCTGACGCAACGCCGTTAAACGCCGCAAAACAGTCAAAATAAGCATATTGCAAAACGGCAAATCTTTTTCGGAAATTTGCTGTTTCAAATCTCCGAAAAAGATTTTTTCTTCTAATATTTTTTGTATGATTTTAGCGCTGCTGAGCCGCGGATTCGTCATTTTTACCTTTCTGAAATTTGTAATCGGTAATTGTTTGAATCAAAATATACATCAGCGGAATTAAGACCAAACCGCAGAGTGTCCCGATAATCATACCGGAAAATACCGGAACTCCGACGGCTACACGGCTTCCCGCCGACGCGCCGGTTGCCCAGACCAGCGGTGCCACCCCCAAAATAAAGGTCATCGCTGTCATTAAAACCGCACGAAAACGTTCGCGTGTTCCGTAAATAGCCGCTTTTAAAATCGGTGCGCCATTGTTATGTGCATCTCGCGCAAATTCCACAATCAAAATCGCGTTTTTTGCGGCCAAACCGACCAACAGCACCAAACCGAGTTGCGCATAAATACTGAGTGACATTTTAGTGATAAACATGCCGATAAGCGCACCGAGAGTCGCTGCTGTTACCGACAGCATAACCGACAGCGGAATCATCCAACTTTCGTATTGCGCTACCATAAACAAATAAGCAAACAGGCAGGCAAACGCAATAATATAATAAATTTGACCTTGGTTATTTTTTTCTTGCAAACTGGCACCTGACCAAGCAAAAGTATACCCCTTCGGCAACGTTTTAGCTGCCAAATCTTCGAGTGCGTCCATTGCTTCACCTGAGCTGGAGCCGTCTGCCGCAATTGCGTTAATTGTTGCACTCGGATATTGGTTATAACGCTCGATACCGCGCGGTAACAACACCGTTTTAATCTTAATCAAGCTACCGAGCGGAACCATTTGCCCTTTGCTTGAATAAACATAAATGTTATCCAAACTGCTTAAATCTTTACGATATTTCCAATCAGCTTGCACCTTCACCTTGTTGACTTGCGTGCCGATATTGATATCGTTGATGTAGCTTGAACCGATGTAGGTTTGCAACGACGAATAAATCGAGCCGATAGCAACCCCGAGCGACTCCGCTTTTTCACGGTCAATTTCAATATAAGCGTGCGGTGTTTGCGCGTTGTATGTCGAATAAGCCAATGCAATTTGCGGCAGCCCCATCGCCTGCATCGTAAAGTCATTGACAACCGTTTCAAGCTGCTTCATATCCGTTGACTCCACCGCTTGAATTTTAAAATCCATCGCGTTTGTCGAACCTAATCCCGGAATGGCCGGCATTTCAAACAGCTGAACTTTGGCTTCGGAAAATCCGCTGACAAGTCCCATCAAGCGATTTTTAATATTGGTTGAATACTGTTCTTTGCGTTTGCGCTCTGCCCAGTTTTTTAGCGACAATACACCAAAGCCCACATTCTCGCCTTGTCCGGCCATAATACTAAAGCCCTCAAGGTTCATGACCGACTTGACATCCGGCTCGCTTTGCGTTGCCTTCAAAATCTTATCATTTACCGCTTTGGTGCGCACAATCGATGCTCCCTCCGGCAGTTGCGCGTTAATCATAATCACGCCTTGGTCTTCATCCGGCAAAAACGAAGTCTCGGTCATTTTGAAAAAGGCAGCTATAAACAAGCAAAGTGCGCCCAAAATAAAGGCGATAATGCTGATTTTGCGCCCTAAATACCCCACAACCACCAAATATTTATTGGTTGAATTGGCAATAAAGCGATTGAACCATCCGAGCCAACCGGTCTTTTTAATTTCAAACGGACGCAAAAACGTTGCCGACAAAGCCGGTGAAAGCGTTAATGCGTTAATTGACGAAAAGCTGACGGCAAAACTGATGGTAATAGCAAATTGCTGATAAATCTTACCGGTAATACCGCCCATAAACGCAATCGGCACAAAAATGGCAAGTAACACCAAAGTGGTTGCCACCACCGCCGATGACACCTGCTCCATCGCTTTTGTTGCCGCCTGCTTAGAGGTCAGATTTTCCGATTGCATCAAATAAAGCGTGCGTTCCACCACCACAATTGCATCATCTACCACCAAACCGATGGCAAGCACTAAACCGAACAATGTTAAAATATTAAGGTTAAAGCCAAGTGCTTTCATTACGGCAAAAGTGGCCAAAATAGATACCGGAATCGCAATCGACGGCACCAAAGTCGCACGCCAATCCTGCAAAAAGATGTAGCAAACAAACACCACTAATCCGAAAGTCATAAACAGCGTAAAAAACACTTCTTCAATTGAAGCCACAATAAAATCCGTGGTATCAACAAAAATTTCAACATCTAAATCTTCCGGATAAAAACGCGAAAGTTTTTCGAGTTCGGCTCTAACCGCCTTCATCGCATTAACGGCGTTTGCACCGGACGATTTGTTAATGATTATCGCCACTGCCGGTTTGCCGTCAACATGCGAATCGAACAAATAGTTTTCCGAACCGAGTTCTACGCGTGCGATATCTTTAAGCCGCACCAGACCGCCTTCTTCTGCTGTGCGAACAATAATGTTTTCAAAATCTTTAGGGTCATTTAAACGCCCTTTTGTTTCAAGCGAATAGACTAAAACCTGCTTGCCGTCGCCCGGTGCCGAACCGACTGAACCGAGTGACGGTTGCACATTTTGACTCTGAATGGCTTTTTTGATTGTATCTATCGGAATATTCAGTGCGGTAGCTTTATCGGCATCAATCCACACGCGCATAGAAGTTGCCGACCCCATAACATTAACTTCGCCCACGCCGTAAGCTCGGCTCAGCGCAATCTTAATATTGTTTTCAACATAGTTATTAAGAAAGTTGCTGTCATAAGTTCCTTTTGGTGATGTCACCTGTAAAAAAGCCAAAATGTCTGACGAACGACGACGCACCGTCACACCGAGACTCTGCACTTCTTGCGGCAAGGTGCTGACAACTTGCTGAATGCGGTTTTGCACTTTAACTTGGTCCAAATCAGGGTCCGTTCCGGTTTCAAATGCAATAGAAAGTTGGTAAGAGCCGGAGTTATAAGACTGTGATGACATATACAACATATCTTCAATACCGTTAATCGCTTTTTCAAGCGGAATACCGACGTTGTTTGCCACCGTTTCGGCACTTGCGCCCGGATAAGTGGCCGAAACCATAATTTCCGGCGGTGCGATTTCCGGATACATACCGATTGGCATTGAAAATACCGAAACAACACCGGCCAATGCCATAATAATTGCAATCACAACGGCAAATCGTGGCCTTTCAATAAAAAACTTAGAAAACATTTTTGTTATCCCTCCGCTTATTTTTCTAATACGCCGATTTTAATCGGTGAGTTGTTTCTGATTTTGATATTTCCTTGAACAACCACCATATCATCTTCGTCCAGACCATTCATAATCACCTGTTCCGAACCGTTTATCGTGTTGCCTAAAACAACTCGACGCTGTTCGGCAACGCCGTGCAAATCATTTTCTTTGCTTTTTTCGGCATCAATACGAACCACATAAACAAATGCACCGTCTTTATCATAATTTATTGCTGTTTGCGGCACCGTAATCGCATAATCCGGCTTGTTGTCGGAAATTGCCGATTGCACATAGTTGCCCGGCACCAACATTTCCGAATCATTTGCCACATCGGCGTAAACAGAAAGCGTCGCCGTTGTCGGATTAACCGCATTATCGACAAACGTATCAACAACTTTTTCGGTTATCTCATCACCGGTAGCAAGCGTAATACGCGCCCTCAAATCTTCTATTTTAAAACTGCGTTTTTTAATGGTTGCATATTCTTTATCCGTCATTGAAAAGCTGATACGCAACGGATTTATTTGCACTATTTTTGCCAATGCCATCTGCGATGCCACAACGTAATTGCCTTTAGTTACAAGCGCCTTACCGATTTTACCGCTGATTGGTGCGCGCACTTTTGTATTATCCAAATCAATCGTGGCAACATCTAAGTTTGCTTTAGCTTCTTCAACTGCTGCTTTGGCTTGCAAATATGCGCTTTCTGCCGTATCAAATGTTGCCTTTGACGCAAATTTTTGGTCACTCAATTTAACCTGACGATTATAATCACGTTCGGCTTTCACAAAATTGGCCTGTGCCGCATCAAGCCGTGCCTGTGCCAAATCAAACGCCGCCTGATATTTTGACGGATCAATTTCAAACAGCACATCCCCCTCTTTGACAATACTGCCTTCGCTAAACAATATTTTTTCAATCGTGCCGGTAACCTGCGGCAACAAATTAACTTCATTAATTGCTTCTACATACGAAATCTTGTTGTTAAACGAAGTAATATCCTTATTTTGCGCTTTTTGCGCCAAGATATACACTTCGCCCGCCTGCATCCCCTTATTTCCCGACGGGGACAAGCGTCCTTTAAAATACCAACCTACTGCTATCAACAACAAACATATAAAGCTCTTTTTTGCAATCAAAGTCAAGCTTGGATACCGTATTTTCATTATTTTACACCTTCCGTTTTTATACTGTTAAATATCAAATTAAATCCATTTTCTACCGCTGTGTCAAATTCGCTGTTTAAGCGCCGCTTAAACGCCGCATCCAACAACCCGCTGTATAGTGCCATCAATATTTCACAAATCATAGAAATATCGACATCTTCTCTTATTTTTTGCTGTTCACGCAGTGTGGACAAAGCATCTAAAAACAAATTGCGCGTCACTTGTTTGGTTTGTTCAATACACGGCTGAATTTTGCTGATAATCGCTTCACTCCACTCCATTTGGCAAGTCACAAAAAACAAAAATTTATAAAGCTGCTGGTCTTCGCGAATTTTCTTGTTTAGGAATAGTTCCATTTTGATAATGCGGTCAAAATCCATATCCGGATACTCTTTCAGAAACGCATTCAACACTTCAATATAGCAATCGGAAAAATCATTAATCAGCGCCGCCACAATATCCGGTTTGTTGCGAAAATACCAATAAACCGCCCCTTTGGTCAAGTTAATGCGTTTGGCAATTTCATCAAATGTGGTTTTTGAATAACCTTTTTCATAAAATATATCCATAGCCGAAGCCAAAATCGCCCGTCTGGTCTGCTCGGCATCTTCTTTGGTTCTACGCATATTTTCACCTCTGCATATTTATACCTTTTCGGTAGGCATAAATCGTTTTTTGAAACAATGCAACATATTTTTTATACTTTCGAGTATGTATATTTTTTTTAGCAACTATCTTGCCCATTCCGGAATATCATATTTTTCTTCCGGTTCTTCTGCTTTTGGTTCTTCTTGCTTTGTTTCATCCGTCACCAACTTATCGTCGAGATTGCTTGTGCCGGCATCAATGCGATGTTCAAGCGGTGTGATGGTTTGTCCTTCGGCAAGTCCGCCGTCATCTTTTTCGGTCGTAAAGATATGATTTTCGTCACTCGGGTCTTCATCTAACTCGTGCGCATCATCAAGCGCGCTATGTGCCACGACCAGCAAATGGTCCATTGTTTCAAGCTTTTCGCGATTATAAAATTGCAAACAGGTCGGCAAATCCATTGATTTTGCACCGTAAAAGCTTTGATATGCCCAAACTGCCAACGAACACATACGATTACGATATGCGACCCAACTGTCATACATATCGCGATAATTACCTTGTTTTAAATCCGGACCGTTATTCCATTTGCCGACAAATTCGTCTTCCAAAAAGGTCTTATAGTAGTTTTTGATGATTTTGTTTGAGCGTTGCAATTCACTTTCGATACAATTTTTTTCTTTATTTTCAATACAAGTCTGATATTCGTCATCATGGTCGTAAATCTTCAAAAAACCGAATTCCTGCCTATTACTCGGTGCTTTTCGCGTCATCAGCAATAAAATACTGTTTAAATGGTCGCGATGGTGCAACACATAATACAAATTACAAGACGTTTTTTCTTCCACCAATGTTTCCATATATGTCGCCGCTTTATTGGAAAGCGAGCATAAACGCGTGCGAAATGCCGTCCAACTGTCATACATATCGCGTAACACAACAACATTTTCGTCTGCCGAGGGGTGCCATTTCATAATATCCGGCGTTGTCAAAATTGTGCGGTATTGCTGTTTGACCACACGCAACGCGCGTTGCATTTCATCTTTGGCGCATTCCTCCCAATTATGAATTTTTGCGCACATATCAAATTCTTTATCATCGGGATATGTCGGCATAAAAGACCACGCCGGCAAAGCCGAGATACCGACAAACAAACAGACAAATAATACAAGACAATACTTACGCATAGGCAACCTCTTTTTTTTATTCGGCATAAGTTTAACATAAAAAAAGTAAAAATGCAATTAAGTTGCAAAAATATCTGCAAAACTTATTCCTTGCCGTAAGATTTTTTCAGCATTTTCCGTATATTTTCCATCAGCATCATGCGTTATAAACGGCGGCAAAATCCGACACGGTGCTTTAGAATCCTTTTGCGCCGAAACAATGACGCGCTTGGCATTTTGCCCCGCTTTTGAATAAATCGGTAAAATCGTCAATCCGCCGGCTTTATCTTGCAATTGAGAGCAAATCAACGACAATGCCTCGACACGATTGATTATATATATCCGTCCGAACGGCTTTGTCATTTTCAAACAAAAAGCCAGCCATTTATTAAGGTTAAAATCGTGATGATTATGCGCCATTGCTTTGCTTGCGTTCGGTGAAGGCATATCGTGTTCACTGTATGGCGGATTACTGACCACAACGTCAAACGAGCAAGGACATAAATCTTCCGATTGCATTTTTTGCCGAATATCAACATTATAAAACCGAACAAAATCAAAATGATTTGCCTGCGCGCTCAAATTAGACAACTCGGCAAGTTCCGACTGTAACTCCGCCCCGCGAATCGCAATATTTTGTGTTTGTAACCGCTCAGCCAAACAAAGAGAAATTGCACCGGTGCCGGAACCGACATCGAGAATCCGTGCGCCGGTTTTGATGTTGTCAATCATTGCCGATAGCAGCACCGCGTCGCTCGATGCGCGATAGCCATTCACAGGTTGAAAAATTTTCACGCGTTTATCCAAAAGATAATCTTGAGTATATTCCGGCAACATTGTTTTCTCCATACAAAAAAACTCAGGACATTATCCTGAGCTTCTTAAAGCAAAAATCTGATTAATCAGCTACGCTCGGACAAGTTGCCGCTTTTTCGGCATTAAATTTAATTGCTTCGGCGGTTGCTTCGGAATCATTGCTGATAGCACCTTGCGGACATTCGGCAATGCAAGCGCCGCAATCAATGCATGTATCCGGATCAATAACCAATTGTGAACCGGCATCGTGCATAGCACTGACCGGACAAATAGATGCGCAAGCGCCGCATTTTACACAAGAATCGTTAATTACTGAAGGCATTTTGTTTCTCCTTAAAATATGTTAATGTTCATCAGTTGTAAAGCGCAGTTTATCCAATTTGGTCAGAAAATCAAGAAGTTTTTTACGAAACATTGAAAAATATCCGAAAAGACACTATTTTTGTTCTGTATCAATTCCCAAAGGAGAAGTAAAAATGGCAGAATATCGCACGGACTTGTTGATTATCGGCTCGGGCCCTGCCGGTTACACGGCCGGAATTTATGCCGCACGCGCCGGCATCAGCGCCTTAGTCGTATCGGGGGCGCAGAAAGGCGGTCAGCTTATGATGACAAACGAAGTTGAAAACTATCCCGGATTTGACGAAGCCCTGAGCGGTGCCGACTTGATGGAACGTATGCAAAAACAAGCCGAAAACCAAGGTGTGCGTGTCATAAACGATGAAATTACCGAAGTTGACTTTTTTGACCATCCGTTTTGTTGCAGTTCGGCCGGCGGCAATTCGTATGTTTCACGCGCCATTATTATTGCGACGGGCGCATCTGTCAAATGGCTCGGATTGCCGAGCGAACAAAAATACATCGGACACGGCGTTTCTTCTTGTGCCACTTGTGACGGCTATTTTTATAAAAACAAAGAAGTTGCGGTAATCGGCGGCGGCAATACCGCCCTTGAAGAAGCTCTGTATTTGACCAAATTTGTCGATAAAGTGTATCTGATTCATCGGCGCCATTACTTTAATGCCGAATACATTCTGCAACAGCGTTTGCACGAAAACCGCAAAATTATTATTGTGTGGAACAGTGTGGTTGATGAGGTTCTCGGGCGCGAAAATCCGCTTGAAGTCACGGGACTGAAAGTGCGAAACGTCAAAACGGATACCGTTAAACACATTTATGTTTCCGGTGTATTCATCGCCATCGGTCACCATCCGAATACCGATTTGTTCCGAAAATATCTCAAAATGAGTTCAACCGGCTACATCAAAACCAAAGAAGACGGTTGTTCCACCGATATTAAAGGTGTATATGCCGCAGGCGATGTTTGCAATCCGTATCGACAGGCAATTATCGCCGCCGGATGCGGAGCCAAAGCCGCCATTAACGCCATTCGGGGCTTATAAAACGCCCGAAATCACCAATCCATAAAATTTCGTTAAAAAATACTTGCATTTACAAAAGATTCTATGTATAACTCTTTCACAAAGTCAAATATTTAAAAAGGTAAAAAAATGGCAAGAGTTACAGTAGAAGATTGTATTGATAAAATTCCGAATCGCTATGATTTGGTGTTGGTTGCCGCACAACGCGCAAAAGATATTTCGTCGGGTTCGCCGATTCAGGTTGAGCGTGACAATGATAAGAACTCCGTTGTTGCTTTGCGTGAAATTTCGGAGAATCGTGTCAGTATCGAAGATTTGCAGCGTTCGCTCGTTATGGGACAGCAAAAGTTTGTTGAGGTGGAAGAACCGGAAGATGAAGAAATCGAAATCATTTCCGCCGAAAAAGAATTAGCTGCATTGGAATCGCAATTTTCAAGCGATATGATTAGTGACGAAGATTTAAACAACACTATGCAGATTCACGGTGATGATGACGAAGATGATTTGGACCTCGATGCCGAAACCGATGAAATCGATTTTGACGACGGCACCGATTTTGATGACGATTCGTTTGACGATATGGACGATTTAGATTAAAAAAATCTTTCCATATTAACTTTTGTTAAAGCAAAACATAATATTTTAAATGCTATGTTTTGCTTTTTTGTTTGAAGGAAAATACAATGTTGCGTCAATATGAACTGGTTGATTTGGTAAAGTCTTATGATCCGTATGCGGATGAAGACGCACTCAACCGTGCGTATGTGTTTGCCTTAAAAAAACACGGTTCGCAAATGCGGACATCCGGTGACCCGTATTATTCGCATCCGATTGAAGTTGCCGGTATTTTAACCAAGTATAAACTCGATTCCGCCTCAATTATCGCCGCACTTTTGCATGACACGGTTGAAGATACCGACACCACTCTTGAAGAAATTAAGGATTTGTTCGGCGAGCAGGTGGCGCAACTAGTTGACGGCTTAACAAAACTCGCTATGCTCGAGCATAAATCCGGTTCGAGCAAACAAGCGGAGAACTTCCGTAAATTGCTGTTAGCAATGTCAGAAGATATTCGTGTTTTGTTGATTAAACTTGCCGACCGCCTGCATAATATGCGCACTTTGCATTTTTGCCCGCCGGATAAACGCGCACGAATCGCTCGCGAAACACTTGATATTTATGCACCGCTTGCCGAACGCATCGGTATGGACGAGCTCAAAGAAGAAATGGATGAGATTTCTTTTGCCGAGTTGTATAAAGATGCCCACGATTCCATTGTGATGCGTTTGAACTTTCTGCGCGAACAGGGAAATGACATTGTTCCGAAAATCATTCAGCAACTTGAAAAAGATATGGAAGATAACGGCGTTCATTGCACTATTACCGGCCGCGAAAAATCGCCGTATTCGATTTGGCGGAAAATGCAATTGAAGAACGCTTCGTTTGAGCAACTTTCCGACATTATGGCGTTTCGGATTTGCGTTGAGACGGTGGCGGATTGCTACCAAGCACTCGGTATTATTCACAGCAAATACCATATGGTTCCGCGGCGCTTCAAAGACTACATCTCAACCCCGAAACCAAACGGCTATCAATCGTTGCATACCGGCGTCATCGGTCCGCTTGATGTGCGTATTGAAGTGCAAATCCGCACTTATGAAATGCACGAAGTCAACGAAAAAGGTGTGGCCGCGCACTGGGCATATAAACAAGGACAACATACCGAAGGCAAAAACTTCCGTTGGGTGCGCGAACTGTTAGAAATTCTTGACCAAGCTCAAAATCCGGACGAGTTTTTGGAAAATACCAAACTCGAAATGTATAACGACCAAGTGTTCTGTTTTACACCGAAAGGTGATTTAATCGGGCTGCCGGTCGGTTCAACACCGGTTGATTTTGCTTATGCCATTCACTCCAACGTCGGCAACACTTGTGTCGGTGCGAAAATTAACGGAGAAATAAAACCGCTTCGCACAATTTTACAAAACGGTGACCAAGTTGAAGTGTTGACCGCCAAAAATCAGCATCCGTCGCTGGAATGGGACAGATTTGTGGTGACGGGTAAGGCCAAAGCCGCCATTCGCCGCTATGTTCGTATTAACAAACGCGAACAATTCATCACGCTCGGTAAAGAAATTATTGATAAACTGTTTAAGGCAGAAGACCAAGAGTTCTCCGAAAAAGAATTGGTTAAATATCTCTCCAATTTTGAGGCGGAAACGGTTGACGATGTGTATGCCAAAGTCGGTGAAGGATTGGTAACCGGTTGGGACGTTTTGCGTATTATGCATCCGGCATATCGTCAGTCTAAGCTCGAAAAGGTTGTCAGCGCCATTAAACTGCCGGTGTTTAACAAAAAAGATAAAAACAAACGAGATTCGCTTAAAATTCGCGGTTTAATTGACGGTATGGCTGTTCATTTTGCCGGTTGTTGCCACCCTCTGCCGGGTGACAGAATTGTCGGCATTGTTACCACCGGAAAAGGCGTAACCATTCATACGGTTGATTGTCCGTCCCTGCACAACTATGACAAAGAGCCGGAACGCTGGCTTGATGTCGATTGGGGACCGGAAGCCGAACAAGAAAAACACATTGCCCGTCTTAAACTTATGCTCAGCAACGAACCGGGGGCATTGGCAGAGGTTGCAAATATTGTCGCCAAAGCCGAAGCCAATATTATCAATTTGAATATTACATATCGCACACTAAGTTATTTTGAAATATTACTCGATATTGAAATTAAAAATGTCGACCAACTGAATAATCTGATTTTGAATATGCGCGCCGAAAAACTCATCAGCTATGTTGCGCGTGCCAATAAATAACGAGGTGAGAGGTGGAAAGTATCAAAAATTATTTCAGCAAATTATTCAAAAAAATGCTGATTCAACTTAAGCGGCTTCAGGGAACACCGTATTCGATTGCCGCTGGTTTTGCGTGCGGTGTGGCAATTTCGTTCACGCCTTTTATCGGATTTCATTTGATTTTAGCGGCAATCACGGCGTGGATTATTCGCGGGAATATTGTTTCATCTGCCATCGGCACACTCATCGGTAACCCGTGGACTTTTCCGTTTATTTGGATTGCAGTGCTTTCGACAGGTCGTTTTTTGTTGGGCAATATTGCCACCGCTGACCACGTTAATTTTGTTAAAATTTTTGAATCGGCAAGCAAAGCCCTGCTGACACTTAATTTCAAAAACTTCGGACGTGACGTGTGGCCGATTGTGTTTCCGATGCTTATCGGTTGCATTCCTTATTATATTATATCGTGGTTTCTGTCATTTAAATTGATAAAAATTACGCTTGACAGGTTAGCAACTCGCCGTGCCCATCGCTTGAATAAAAAGGAGAAAGAAGATGATTGTCGGACTGGGGAATGATATCGTCAACATAGACCGAATCCAAAATACACGCGAGTATTTGCAGCATTTTGCCGCACGGATTTTAGGTGCAGACGAACAAGCGGAAATTCGCAAAAACGGCGCGGCGGAAGATGCGCGTTTTCGTGAATTGTTAGCAAAATATTACGCCGCCAAAGAGGCGTTTGTTAAAGCACTCGGCACCGGTTTTCGCGACGGTATTTATTTTAAGGATATTCAAGTATTGCATAACGACTTAGGCAAACCGATACTTAAAATCAGCGGCACAGCAGAAAAATATTTGCTCAAACTGACAGCAAAGCCACAACTTTTTGTGACATTGAGCGATGATATGCCGTTTGCTTTTGCTGTTGTCATTATCGAGAGTTAAAATCTGAGGATATGTGATTTTTAAGCGCCGTGCAGATTGGCTGCACAAGCGAGAAAATTGCAAGCAGTTACAAAACCGATTAAAATTCGGAGAATGCGGTAAATGCGATGTGATTTTTAAGCGCCGTGCAGATTGGCTGCACAAGCGAGAAAATCGCAAGCAGTCACCCATTATACGAATTTTAAAATAAAAAGGGACCGTCTGACCGTGCATACATCTTCATTCAGACCGAACCGCTTGCGTTAAGGTGGGTGCCATATAACCGAACCACGATTCGGACAGGGACAGCTCCCTAAAGAGTAATGTTGGCTCGAGTGACATGCGGTTGCACGTATCAGACAGTCTTCCTTATCTATAATTACATTATATAATAAAAAATGATTGATTACAAGCGAAAAAATACAATAACATAATATGTATAGAAATATCACAACATTTATTAACAACAACATTTAAACCGCTTGCAAAATCTTCAAAAATATTATAGGAATCGCGTTATCGGTCAACTTAATTTTATAAAGGAAACAGATATGACTAACAAATATGCGGGAACACAAACCGAAAAAAACTTGTGGACAGCTTTTGCCGGCGAAAGTCAGGCACGCAACAAATATACTTATTTTGCAAGCGTTGCCAAAAAAGAGGGCTTTGAACAAATCTCCGAAATTTTTACCAAAACAGCAGCCAACGAAAAAGAACACGCCGAACTTTGGTTTAAGGAACTCGGTGAATTGGGCGATACTGCTGCAAACTTGAAAGCAGCGGCTGACGGCGAAAATTATGAATGGACGGATATGTATGAAAACTTTGCAAAAACCGCCGAAGAAGAAGGATTTACGGCTTTAGCGGCACGTTTTCGCGGCGTTGCGGCTATTGAAAAATCGCACGAAGAAAGATATCGCGCATTGCTCAAAAATGTTGAAGCGCAAGAGGTTTTCAAACGTTCAACGGTTAAAGTATGGGAATGCCGCAATTGCGGACACATTGTTGTTGGCACAGAAGCTCCGGCGGCTTGTCCGGTTTGCGCTCACGCACGCAGCTATTTTGAATTAAGAGCGGAAAACTACTAATTTTCAATAGACTTATAAAGCAAAAATGACTAAATTTTATTTAGTCATTTTTTTTATTTTTGAGGATTATAATGACGCACAACAAATTAACAGACAAAAGAGTTTTGTTTTATATTTTATGGTCGCTTTTGATTATAAGTTTGGGACAAACCGTATTTTCGTTATTATATTCCGGTCACGTTATTTTTGATGATTTTGAACATCTGCGCGCCGCATATTTTGTCAGCTTGGGCGATGTTCCGTATCGTGATTTTTTTGAACATCACCATCCGCTGTTGTGGTATGTGTTGGCTCCGATTATGACTTTTATATCTCACGACACGATTACAGCTCTGAGAATCGGTCGTTTTATCAGTTTAGGCGTATCCCTTATCGGCGGTTATTTTATTTATAGAACAGAAAAACGTTTTATCGGCGGAACACTCTGCGCCCTCTTTTGCCTTGTGTTTTATTTTTGGGGTGTAAGCGGAATCTCGGCTGCCGGACTGTTTCACGTTAAGCCGGATATTTATCAGCGGTGTTGTTTTTTTATCGGCCTTTATTATTTGTTTTGCTATTTTCGCTACAAAAAATTCCGCGATTTGCAAGTCTGCGCTCTGCTATTCACTGCGGCTTTTTTGTTTTTACAAACAACTTTATTTTATGTTGCGCCATTGGTAATTCCGGTTTGTTATTTCCTTTATAAAAATCCGCAAAAGTGGCTCGATTTTGCTAAAGCCGCCGTGTTACCGCTCGCTATTCTCACTGTTTGTATCGCGGTTCTGTGGAAGTATGATATGCTTACACGTTATTTTGAAACTAACTGGCTCTTAAATCAAATTTACAGTTCGATATGGGAGCAAACAAGAACGTCCGTTACAAAATTCTTGGCTATCGGCGATATGTTTTTTGTTGCGGTCATGGCTATATGTTTTGGCGTGTATCATCAAAAAATCAACATCTACATTGTAACTTTAATATCCTGTTTGTTTTTTGAATTTATTATCAGAACATTTTTTATCACAAACTTTGTTTATTATCTGACTTGGCTGGCAATTTATACCGCAATGGTCGCCGCACCGTTTGTCACAAAAATATGCTTAAAATACAAAAGTATATTTGCCTTGTTTGTGATTGTGTGGTTCATCCATTTTTGCGGAAACATTGCTTTTATCGACCACAAAGAATTTGCAAACATAAAAAAATATATATCTCAAACCGGCGGTGAATCCGTTTTTTCACAAATTAATGCAAAACGACCGGCGTATTATTGGATGTATCCGATTTTAGAAAGCGTCGATGATGTATCATTCCGGTATGTCAGTGATTATAACTTGGATAAAATTTATCGCAAAGAAAATGCGCAAATTTTGCTTTTTCCGCCGCTAATAAATGAAGATTATTACGCAATCTGCCGTATTCTGAAACTGACACCGGAACAAAAAGAAATTATGAAACGGCATCGTATTGACGCTTTTGTAAAAGAAAACTATGAAGAAGTCGAAAAAAATGTTTATCGGCGCAAAGACCTGATTGATAAGCAAAGAAACGCTCAATGATTGATTTTTTTGAAAAAAAACTGCATATCCGATACCTTTTACTGACTTGTGCCGGTATTGGAATTATTGTTGCTCTCATTTTCGGAAGATTTGTGATTTCAGACAATATTGAGCATTTGCGGGCATCTTATTTGGTTAGTGCCGGATATATGCCGTATCGTGATTTTTTTGAGCACCATCATCCGCTGTTGTGGTATGTTTTTGCGCCGCTTTTATCCGTTTTACCGAAAAATGCGATTTTTACTTTTTATGTTGTTCGCAGTGTTGTTCTGATTGTATCCGGTTTTACTTTTTTTGTTATTTTTTTGTTATTGCGAAAAATGACCGATGATAAAAAAATCTTTAGCATATTTCTAATGTTTGCTTGCACCTTTTTGCCGATTTGGTATGGCGTATCGTTGTTTAAGCCGGACGCCTTCGCTCATTTGTTTTATTTCATCGGATTATATTATCTTTTTGATTATATTCGGCAACAACGACGTTCTGCACTTGTTTGTTGCGTAATCGCTTCCGTTTTGGCTTTTATGTTTTTACAAACAATTGCGTTCAGTATTTTTTTATGGATTTTTCCGATGTTTTTTTTATTCGGAAAATCTAAAAATTTTTATCGTGACTTAGCTGTTGCGCTCGGGTGCGCGCTTATTATTTTAGGCACTTTTTTTACTTGGTTTTACATTGCAAAAGCGTGGCCGCAATATTGGCAGCAAAATTGGCTTTTTAACGCACGGCTGTTTCCGCTGTTACAAGCCGAAGCGCCGTCAATTATCGGCTTATGGTCGGTTCCGTTCTGTGTGGCGGCAGCAACGGGAATTTGGCTTTGCAAAGTTCCTGAAACAACAGTTTATCTTAAAATTATTGTCTTTTTGTTTATTGGAGAAATTATTCAACGTATGCTGTTCAAGGTTGTTTTTCCGCATTATCTGATTTTAGCATTTATTTTGGCTTCATTGATATTGGCTCACGGTGTCCGTCAAATCAATCGCAAAATACTTTACGGCTATGTATATGCTTATACGGCAATATGTGTTGTTTTTAATTTTATAACGCTGACACTTAATGATAATCGGAAAATTATGCAGGATTGGCGTCAAGTAAGCTCGTTCCGAAAATATTCCGTATTTAATATCGATTTCAGCTTTACCGATATCTACGCCCCGTTGTCTTCGTATTATGCAGCGACATTCAACAATTTGGCGATTATTGACAATTATTTATTTAACCGCTTTCCGAATTATGACATCAATGCCGAAATTGAAAAACACGATTTTCAGTATTTGAACTATATACCTGAACACGCAAGTATAACGGTGCCGACCGCAAATACGGCACAATTTCAAATATCCGCGCAAACGCTTCAAAAATATCAGCGTATTTCTCCTTTTTTGTGGCAAAAAAAGCAAAGCAAAAAATAAATATCTTGCGATTCACAAATTATTGAACGTTTTTATTAAGCGGATCAAAGTAAAGCCGTAGCGTCTGCCATACATCGTATTTGTCGGCATATTTTTGGCCGAATACCTGCTTAAACGCATTTTCGGTCATAATAATCGCACGACGCGCACTTTCAGCCACCGAGCGATAATTCGGGTCGGTATTATAGCGATGCTTGTCCACAAATTCGATTTCATTGATTGAACCGTCACGCTTCATACTTACACGAATCTCGACACGCATTCCTTCAATACCCATCGCTCCCGGGTCTAAGTTCCAATTTTGGCGCAATAAACTGGCAATGGCGTCGGTTTCGGAAATCGTCAAATCGCTAAAATACGAGCCCTGCGAATTACCGCCTTCAATACCCATATTGTTGACTTGCGTGCCTTGTTTAATCGTGGCTTTTTGATTTTGTGGCCCCAAATCAATATTTTTATCATTATCAATTTCATTGAGCAGACTCTTGAGCGCATTGCTGCGAACTTTGCGTTCTTCTTCTTTTTTCTTGGTATCCTGCGGTTTTTGTTCTGCTTTTTTCGGCTCCGGTTTATTTTCCGGTTTCGGCTTTGGCTTGGCCGTTGGGACCGGCGGCTTTTTCGGCGTTGGTTTCGGCTCCGGTTTTTTCTCTTTTTTCGGTTCAGGTTTCTTTTCCGGCTCCGGCGGTGCCACATAATCTTGTTTGCTGTCGTCTATCGGTTCTTCCGGCTGCTCTTCTTTGACCGGCTCCGGCTCAGTTTCACTTGAGTCGGTATATTGCTCTTTATGCTCGGTAACGGTTGCCTTTTGGTCTTGTTCGGCAAACTCGGCCTTGGTCGGCAAATTGGTCAGCTCGTCAATACGCACTTGTGACAAATCCACAATAATCGGATTTTGCCCCAAAGTCATATCGTTATGCCAAAAATCCGGCATATCAATCCACATTGCGATAAACACCGCAACGTGTAAAATGATTGACTGTTTCAGATATTTGTTCATCGTTACCTACTTTTTAAGCGGTTTGGATTCCGTTTTTAAGCCGACTTTTTCATAACCGGCTTCTTTAAGCATTGCCATCAAACCGATTACGCGACCGTAATGTGCGTCGGTATCACCGGAAATCGTAATCGTCAGTTCATTATTTTCACCTTTAATGGCCAACAATTTCGGCAGAATTTTATCATCTTCGACAACACTTTTACCGATATAGTAGTAACCGTCTGCATCAACACTGATATTAACCGAGGTGCTGTCATCGGTCATCGCCTTACCGCCGACTTTCGGCAAGTTTAACGGAATACCTGAAGTCATCAACGGCGCTGCCACCATAAACACAACCAAAAGCACCATCATCACGTCCATTAAATTTGTGATGTTCACATCTGCTTTACGGCGCGAACGGCGGCGGTTGTATGATGAATTTTGCATAAAAGCCATATTATTCTCCCGCCATATCGGCTTTCAAAGTTGTCGCGTCGATTTCACGCGATAAAATAGTCGAAAATTCCGCCATAAAGTTATCAAGCGTTTTGGCATAGCGGTCAATGGAAGAAGAAATCGCGTTGTATGCCACCACCGCCGGAATCGCGGCAATCAAACCGAAAGCGGTTGTAAATAATGCCTCGGCAATACCCGGCGCCATTGCCGACAGGGAGTTGCTTTGTGTTACGGCAATTGCGTTAAAGCTGTTGATAATACCCCACACCGTTCCAAACAAACCGATTAACGGTGCCACAGAGCCGGTTGTCGCCAAAAACCCCAAATGCGTATCCAAGCTGTCCAGTTCTTTATCAATTGAAACGCTCATCGCCTTTTCAATACGTTGTTGCAATGACACCCCGCGCAAACTGCGGTCGGTTTTGCCCATTGTTAAAGTGTTACGCTTCCATTCCCGCATGGCCGCCACAAAAATCGAGCTCATCGGATCGGTCGGGCGATTCCCGATGGCTTCAAACAAACGGTCAAGCGAACCGCCGGACCAAAAGGCCTCTTCAAACTTTTTAGACTGTCCACGCACATGACGTAGCGTGGCAAATTTTTCCAAAATAATCGCCCATGACCATACCGACGCAATAATCAACCCCACCATTACAAGTTTTGTAATCGTGTCCGACGACCAGACCATATCCCATAAAGACATTTGTTCGGTTGCAACTTCGGCAACCTCCGAGAGAGCTTGTTCTTCCATATTTTTAACCTTTGTAAATTGCAATTTATTCCAAGTTAAGCGCACATTAACACAAAATCTTTAACAGGCAATTAAAATATTGTTAATTTATAAAATTTTGTGCAAAAGAAATTGATGAAAAAAATGCGGATAATGAGTCAGATGCGCCGTGATTTTTGAGCGCCGTTTAGATAATGCTACACAAGAAAACGGCATTTCGCCTCACAAAAAAATGCGGATAATGAGTCAGATGCGCCGTGATTTTTGAGTGCCGTGTAGAT